>JAJZIF010000613.1 GCA_021810735.1 Acidobacteriota bacterium | reverse complement strand
ATGGCCGCAGGTACCAGATCGAAATGCAGAAGCGCTTCGCCTATCCGACAGCATGTCTGGTACTGATGTTGATCGGCGTTCCCCTGGGTTTATCTTCCCGGCGGGGCGGCAAGAGCATGGGTTTTGTGCTCACGATTTTTCTGGTTTTTATCTATTATTTTCTCTCCTCCACTGGCACGACATTGGCCGAACAGCAAAAGATTCCGGTGCTGCTCGGCGTGTGGGGAGCGAATCTGTTGTTCAGCATGGCTGGATTGTTATTGCTCTATCAAATGTCGCGCGGCACCGTCCGCTTTCCCGACCTGGGGCTGGGCGAAAAAGTGCGCAAGGCTCTTCGCCGCAAGACCGATCCCGCAGCTGAGACTGTGTTCGACGCTCTTCCCCGGAGGAACCTGCATGAAGGGTTTCCGCTGATTCTCGACGATTACGTGCTGCGCTCGTTTGTCGGCAGTTTTCTCCTGGTGGAAATCAGTTTCGTGATGCTGTCCTTGATTTTTTCTCTGTTTGAACTGCTCAGCGACATCATCCGGAATCATGCTTCGCTGGAGGTCGTCGGTGAATACCTGCTGAACCTGACGCCGAGCATGATCTACAACATCACTCCATTGAGCGTGCTGATCGCGGTGCTGGCGACCATTGGGACGCTGAATCGTTCCAGCGAACTGACCGCCATGAAAGCAACCGGCATCAGCCTCTACCGCGCCGTGGTTCCGATTTTCTTCATCGCCGCCGCGCTCTCCGTCTTGATGTTCACCTTCGACCAGTTTTATTTGCCGAATGCCAATCGCAGGCAGGAAGCGCTGCGCAGCGAAATTAAAGGCAAGCCGCCCCGCACTTTCCTGCGCCCCGACCGCGAATGGGTATTTGGAAAAACGATGCCCGATGAAGGCGCGCGCATCTTCTATTACGAATATTTCGATTCCGCGAACAATCGATTTGCCAACCTGACTGTGTTGGAGTTTCAACCCAACAGCTTCATTCTTGCTGGCCGCATTTTTGCGTCGAACGTAACGTGGGACCCGCAGCAACGCCAATGGACTTTTGAGAACGGATGGGAAAGGACGTTCAACGGTGGCACCATCGCGTCCTATCGGACATTTACCTCGCAGGTATTTCCAGGCATTACCGAGTCACCGGCTTACTTCAAGAAGGAAGATCTTCAGTCGTCAGAAATGACCTTCTCTGAGCTGGCCCGTTACGTCCACGACCTGAGTCAGAGCGGCTTTGACACGTTGCCCTTGCGCGTGCAGCTGAATAAAAAGATTGCATACCCGCTAGTCACTCTGGTCATGGCGATCCTTGCGGTTCCTTTTTCGCTGTCCATGGGCCGGCGCGGGTCTCTGACCGGCATCGCTGTCGCGATCGGCGTGGCCATCGCGTACTGGGTGTCCGCGGGATTGTTTGAGGCCATGGGCAACGTAAACACTTTGCCCGCGATGCTGGCCGCTTGGTCGCCGGATTTGCTGTTTGGCCTGGTCGGCGGATATCTTCTGTTGCGCACCCCGACGTAAACAGCAACGACCGAAGCTCCGTCTCCGTTTCCAGAGAGCGCTTCATTTCCCCGATAGCGATGCGTCTTGACTACAATGAAAGCTGGAAGGCATCGCTTTGACTCTGATCGAAAACCTGCGGCCCCTGTTTCCCTACATGCGGCGGTACCGTCGCGGATTTGTGGTGGGGGGCTTCTTCGCGGTTTGCAGCAATGCCATCTGGGTCATGTTCCCTGAAGTCATTCGTCGCGCCGTTGACGATATGACGCAGCATTTGAGTTACCGCGGCATTCTTTTGTATGCCGGGCTGCTGGTCGCCGTGGCCCTGTCGAAGGGCATCTTTCTTTTTCTGACGCGCTGGGTCCTCATTGGCATCTCGCGCGATATCGAATACGACATCCGCAATGACCTGTTCCAGGTTCTGGAACGGCAATCTCCTTCGTACTTTCAGGAAAATCGCACTGGCGACATCATGGCGCGCGCGACCAACGACCTGAACGCCGTTCGCATGCTGCTGGGTCCGGCCATCATGTATAGCGCAAACACGCTGCTGTTCACCGTGGGCGCGCTGGTTTTTATGGTCCGCATCAGCCCCTGGCTCACGCTGCTGGCGTTTGTGCCGTTGCCAGCGGCCAGTATTCTGGTGCAGTATTTTGGGCGCAGGATTCACGAACGTTTCGAGCGCATCCAGGCCATGTATTCCGACATCTCCGCGCAGGTGCAGGAGAATGTTGCCGGTGCGCGCCTGGTGCGCGCCTTCGCGCAGGAGGACGCCGAGATCCGCGCCTTCGAGCACGCCAATACCGAGTACATTCGGCGAGCGTTGCTGTTGGTCCGACTGATGGGAATGCTGTGGCCAACGCTGGAATTCATGCTCGGACTTTCTCTTGTCGTGGTCCTGCTGGTGGGCGGCCATGAAGTCATCTCGCACAGGATTTCCGTGGGCGCATTTGTCGCTTTCACTACGTACATGGCCATGCTGACGTGGCCGGTGATCGCGCTGGGCTGGGTGGTCAACCTGGTCCAGCGCGGCACAGCGTCGGTAACTCGGATTCATGAGATCCTCATCGCGGAGCCGTCCATCTCCGATGCTACGTTGCCCGCGACCGGGCCGGCGACGACAGAAATTTTTGGCGACATTGAATTTCGCAACTTGAGCTTCACCTATGACAACGGCACGGCCCCGGTGCTGCGTAACATCAA
>JAJZIF010000032.1 GCA_021810735.1 Acidobacteriota bacterium | reverse complement strand
TACAACACCTCCATGCGCAGCTCCGTGTATCCTCCCAGCGCCTCATACACAGGGCGGCGAATCAAATTGAACGCGCCCACGCCAATATAGTCGTTTCGCGCCTGTGGGTCGGCAATCTTCCATGCCCGGCCCGCCCACACGGAGACACTTTGAAAGAACCCAATCAGCATCTTCTCGGCAACGCCATGGAGAATCAGCGTCGGATACAGCACCATGTGGTCGCCGTGGCTGCGCATTGCATACTCTACGGCGAGCCGAATCGCAGCAGGATCGAAGACGACATCCGCATCGGTAAACAGCAGCCAGTCGGAGGTCGTCCCCGTCGCCGCGAGGGCCATGGCGTGCGGTTTGCCCAGCCAACCCTCGGGCAGATCCTTGACATGCAGCACGCGCAGGCGGCCCTGCGATTCCGATGCGGAGGCAAGCGCATCCATCAACCTGCCCGTTGCATCCACTGAGCGATCATCGACGGCGACGATCCGCAGATTGGGATAGTCGCTGGCCAGCAAGCTGCGCAGTGAATGCTCAATCGCCGCGCCCTCGTCCTTCGCCGGAACAATGACGGTGACGGATGGCCACGCTGCCGAGCTGTCACGCGCGTCGTCAGTCCGCTTCAACAAAAGGTTCGGGACCCGCGGAAGCATCCACAATGCCGGGAGCACGCGAGAAAGCCACGCAGCCGCGATCAGCCATGCAAAGCATGCGAAGAGAAATCGGCCATGAAGAAACAATGAATGGTACCAAGGCATGTCTCTCTAGTATGCCGATTCTCAGGCTGCCTGGTTGCCTGTTTCCATCGAATTCGGCAAATCACTTCAAGCAGCGACCGTGTCCAGATTGGGCGCATAGCGCGCGCCGGCAAAAATCAGGACGGCGGAAAGGACCAATGTCACCAGCGTAATGGCCAGTCCTTCGCGCAGCGAGGAATGGTCGGAGATCCATCCGATAATGCGGGGCGAAGGCGCATCGCCCAGTGCATGGATCATGAATAGCTCGATGGCGATGGCGGTCGAGCGGATGGGCGCATCGACCGCATTCACAATGGCGGCGTTCAATGGCCCGGTGTTCAGAAACAGCAGAAACTCCGCTACCGCCAGGCACGGCACCATCGCGGCCCGCGGCCCATAAAACATGAGGAGTGCAAACGGCGCTGTCAGCAGAACGCTCCACGCGGAGAGCAGATAGAGGGCGGCCTTGTTGCGCCGCAGCCACCGTTGCGCCAGCCATCCGCCAAACCAGGTTCCGGCAATGCCGTCCACGACCGTAATGGCTCCCAGAATCTGACTGGCGCTGGCCAGCGAATGGTGCCCGTAGCGATAAAGAAACGTAGGCATCCAGACGGAAATGCCTCCCATCGTGAAGACCATCATGGCCATGCCGAGTGTTGCCGTCCAGTAGGCCGGGTTGCGTACGAGACCAGCGAGCGTAGCGCGGTCCGGCTTGGTCGCGAGCGGCTCGGTGGCGCCGCGCGCAGGCTCACGCAGAAAAATCCAGACCAGAACAACAACCAGCTACCCGGGAACCGCAGCCACATAAAATGGCGCGCGCCATCCGTAGGTCTGCCCCAGCGTTCCGCCCAGGATGTAACCCAACGCAGCGCCAATTGGCAAAGAGAGATAAAAAATTGTCAGGATGCGATTGCGCTGCGCTGGCGGCCAATAGTCCGACAGCAGCGCGGGAGCGAAAATACAGAAGCTCGCCTCCCCGATCCCCACCAGCGCGTGGCGCAGATAGAGTTCGCCAAAGGTATGAACGAACGCCGTGAGCAACGTCAGCAAACTCCACAGCAGTGCTCCAGCAATGATGAGCGGCTTGCGTGGAAAGCGATCGCCCAGCCATCCAGTCAGCGGAGCGGCCAGCATGTAGGTAATGAAGAACGCGAAGGTCAGCGCGCCGACTCGTTCATCGTCCACATGAAATGCCCGCTGGATCAGCGGCTGCGCCCCCGCCAGCACATAGCGGTCCGTGTAGTTCAGCAGATTCAGGGCGGTCAGCAGCGCCAGCGCGATCCAGGCAGCCGATGCTGGCAGTGGACCCGGCGTGTGCGCTGTCTTGGCTGGCATGAGCCGCCAGCATATCAGGGCCGGGGCCGCTACGGATTGGCTATTTCCGTTTTGTTTGCATTTTTGGAAGTGGCCAGCGTGCTTCCACGATAGTCGAGATACCGCCGCGCGGACGGAACTCTCCGCGCACCGTTGCCCAGACGGGATTGCATGCCCGGACGACATCTTTCAATACCTGGTTGACGACGTTCTCCTGAAAGATTCCCAGATTGCGGTAGGAGAAGAGATATTCCTTGTAGGACTTCAGCTCCAAACATTTCTTCCGTGGCACATAACGCAAAACGATGTCGCCAAAGTCCGGCAGTCCGGTTTTTGGGCAGACGGACGTAAACTCCGGATCGTCGATGAGAATCTCATAGCCGGGAAACTGGTTCGGCCAGGTCTCGATTGCGGGGAACTTGTGATCGAGACCGGCCCGTGCATGATCTTCTGTATAGCGCGGAAGGCTTGGTTTGGCTGTCGAGGACATATACCGTGATTGTACGAAAATGGCGGCTCGAATTCTGCGCGATTGCCGCTGTACGTGCCGGATGCGGCTGAATCCAGATAGAATTTTCGACCCTCTCCCGACATATACCCTGCAAGATACCCGCTCGCCTGATGAATCGCGGACTCGGATTCCTCCGTCTTATATACTGATTCTTCTAAGAGATACCAAGATTCCAATATGGCCCCTGCATCTCCACAAGACCCGGCCCGCAAACGCCGTAAAATTTTGGCCTTTCTCGCCTTGGCTCTTCTCGTTGCAGCGTTGCTGCTGCACTACTTTACCCGCAGCGTCGTGAAGGTACGGATGGGCACGGCGCAACTCGGAGAACTGACCACCACGCTACCAACCAACGGCGTGGTAGAACCCATTCACAATTTTGCGGCGTACAGTCCCATGGCCGGGACGGTGAAAGCCGTCTATGTGCATGAGGGCGAAAAAGTCCAAGCAGGCCAACTCCTCGTCGCACTCGACGATTCCGAGGCCCGTTCGCAGGTTGCCGCGGCACGCGCGGCTGTACGCGGAGCACAGGCGGCACTGCAAGCACTGCAATACGGCGGTACGCGGAACCAGCAGATCGCATTGTCCGGAAATATCGGCAAGGCGAAAATGCAGCGCAACCAGGATGCAACTACCCTGGCCACGCTGGAAAAATTGCAGCAACAAGGCGCCGCATCCGCCAGCGAAGTCGACGCAGCGCGCCGCGCCGTTGCCGCCGACGATGCAGCCTTGAGCGTCATGGGCCAGCAGCAGACGCAGAGTTTTGCCCCCATCGACCTGCAACATGCCACGGCGAATCTGGAGAATGCCCAGGCCGCATACGCATCGGCACTCGACACGCTCCAAAAGGAAAATGTGCGTGCCCCTTTCGCGGGAACTGTCTACTCCGTCTCTACGCGAACCAGCGATTTTGTTTCCGCGGGCTCCCAATTGCTCCAGTTGGCCAACTTGAAGCAGATTCAGGTGCATGCGTATTTCGACGAGCCGGAGATCGGAAGACTGGCTATCGGCCAGCCTGTAAAAATCGTCTGGGCTGCGCTTCCTGCGCGGGCCTGGCACGGGCGAGTGATTCGCACGCCGAGCACCATCATCACCTATGGCACCCGGAATGTAGGCGAAGCGCTGGTTTCTGTCGACGACGCGGACGAAACTCTGTTGCCAAATACCAATGTCACCATCACCGTTACCCTGCAAGACCTGCACAATGTGCTGCTGGTTCCGCGTGAAGCTCTGCGTATCGATGACGGTGGGCAGGATTATGTGTTTCGCGTTGTCGATGGCCATCTGAAGCGAACTCCGGTGAAAATTGGCGCCCTGAATCTGACCCAGGTCCAAATCGTTTCAGGTCTTGATGAAAATACCGTCGTCGCTCTCACCGCGACCGATGGTTCCACTCTATCCAGCGGCCTCGCTGTGCAGCGCGCGGAATAACCCATGGAATTTTTGGCTTCATCGCAATCGTTGCGTCGCGTCCTTGCCACCGCGGCATGGTTGGTTTGCGGCGCGATCTTCAGCCTGACCATGCAACCCGAACTGCTGGCGTCGCCAACCACCGCAAGCCCGAAAGTATACCCATCCATCCGCCGGGATTTAAAGACCGGACGCGCCAACGACGCCATTTCCCTGCTGCAACTGCGGCTCGCCAATCATTCCACCGATGCCGCCGCCCACGACCTGTTATGCCGCGTATATCTTCAGGAAGAACGATGGCCCGATGCGGAGCAGGAGTGCGAACAAGCGGTGCGGTTGGAACCGAATAACAGCAACTATCATCTCTGGTTGGGACGCGCCTATGGCGGCGCTGCGGCGCATGCTTCCCTTCGAAGCGCGTATTCTCTGGCTAGAAAAGTCCATGCGGAATTTGAAACCGCGGTGCGGCTGGATCCAAAGAATCTTTCCGCATTGTCGGATCTTGGCGAATATGATGTCGACGTCCCGCGGCTCATCGGTGGCGGGCTGGAACACGCGCAACAGATCGCCCAGCAACTGGCGCCCCTCGACGCATCTCGCTGCTACGAATTGCAGGCGAAGATTGCCGAGAAAAACTCGGACTTTTCCGCCGCGGAGAAGGACTGGAAGCTGGCCATTCAGACTTCGCGCTATCCTGCGGAACAATGGATGAATCTGGCGGGCTTCTACGCAGACCGAAAAAACTTTTCCGCGATGCTGCAGGCGATTGAAAACGGCGTGGCGGCTGATCCTGCCAAAGGCATCGCTCTGGTCCAGGCCGCGACTTTGCTGATCCAGAACCATCAAAACATCCCGCGGGCGGAGCAGTTGTTGCAGCAGTATCTTGCCTCGTCGCAACAATCGGAAGACGCGCCTGCGTTTCAGGTGGATGTACAGTTGGGCAATTTGCTGGCATCGCAGGGTGATCGGGCAGACGCGCAGCGGGAATATGCGGCCGCGCGCGCATTGGCCAGCAACTATGCGCCCGCGCAACAGGCGACACGCGGAGCTTGATCCTGCCGTTTTCTATGCACAGAATGCAACCGGCTCAAATCTCGATGACGACACCCATTTAGAATCAGATGGGATGGGCAAGCGCCCGGTCGGATGCATGGGCCGTAACAGGAGCAATTGCAACTTGAAACGAATCCTCACAGTGCTGGCAACGGGATTTTTCCTGGCCGTGGCAGCCCATGCCCAGGCTCCTGGCGCCCAACTGCCGAATGCTCCCGCCGCGACAATCGTCTATTCCACTCCATCGCCGACGGATTCCACTTCGCCTGGATCGGCCGCCGAGAACGCAGCCGCTCCAGCCGGGGATGTGTCGCTCTACACGATCATCGATCTTGCCCTTCGTAACAGCAAGACCGTGCAGATTGCAGAAGCCGAACAACTGCATGCACGCGGAACATGGAACGAAACCCGCAACGCTTATATCCCGAATTTTTCGATTGGCTCCGGGCTCGGCTATTCCTACGGCTTCCCGATCGGCGGCCCCTACATTTTTAATGTAGGCTCCAATTCGCTGCTATTCAGTTTTTCGCAACATGATTACATCCGCTCCACGAGTGCTGCTCTCAAAGCAGCGACGCTATCTGTCAAAAATGCCCGGCAACAAGTAATCCTCGACGCTTCCTTGAAGTACATCGAACTCGACAACACATTGAAACAGATTGCCGCTTTGAACGACGCAGTCGCACATACGGACACGATGGTCACAATTGTAGAAGACCGCTTGCATGCAGGACTGGAGAGCGAACGCAGCCTGACGCAGGCACAGTTAACGCGCGCACGGATTCAGTTGCGTGCGATTCAGATGGAGGACCATGCCGATGAACTTCGGAGATATCTGGCCTCAATGACCGGGCTGGACGCGGACGCAATTATTCCGGCTGCTTCGACCGTTCCACCGCTGCCCGATCTGGACTTTCATTCCCTGATGCGCGACGAGGAGAATTCCCCCGTAGTGCAGGCTGCCCTGGCCACTGCGGAGTCGAGAAAGTTCAACGCAATGGGAGATAAGAATCAGAACTACCGGCCCACCGTCGGCATGGCATTTCAATACCAGCTATTTTCCACGTTCAACGGCTACCAACAATATTACAAGTCATTCCAGCAAAGCAATATTGCTATTGGCATTCAAGCGGTTTTTCCGCTGTTCGATCCCATTCGCCGGGATAAAGCGCTGGAGTCGAAAGCAGAAGCGGTTCGCGCACAGCGTCAGGCGGAGTTGACCCGCATCCAGAACGATGAAGGCAACTTTGCCCTGTGGCACAGTCTTCGTGAACTCGAAGCTCAGGAGCAGGTGGCCGACCTGCAGCAGCAACTTGCGCGTGAGACTCTCGCCTCCATCGTGACCCAGATAAACCAGGGCGCTGCCAATGGTCAACCAGTGCCGCCACAGCAGGCCGATCAATATCGCGTTGAGGAGCGCACCCGCTACGTGGATATGCGCGACGCGCAATTCAAGGTAACGCGCACAAAACTCGACCTGCTGAACGCCGTGGGCGGCCTGGAAGATTGGGCAAAACAGAGTACGCAACCAACGGCCAGTTCCACCACGGTTCAGTCTTCATCGCCATCTCATTGAAACCACAATATATTTGCCGGCAAATCTCCTGACCTCCAATCGCATCCAAATAGGAAAGACGAGCAGAGGGACCCTGTCTGCCTGCCATCGGGAAACGACATTCCAGTGCCTTCAAGTGGTAAACTTAAGGTTGAATCTATGCCTCTAAAAACAATCTTTCTTAACCCGCCCTCCTTTCAGAACTTCGATGGTGGCGCCAGTTCGCGCTGGCCCGCCACCCGCGAAATTGAATCCTACTGGTACCCCGTCTGGCTAGCATATCCAGCGGGAATGCTGGAAGGTTCGCGCCTGCTCGATGCCCCGCCGCACCATGTCACCGCGACGGAGACCATTGAGATCTGTAAGCAGTACGAGTTTCTGGTGCTCTTCACCAGCACTCCCGGCTGGCAGGGCGACCAAAAACTCGCTGAAGCCATCAAGGCGGCCAATCCCTCGATTCGCATCGCATTTGTTGGGCCGCCGGTCACAACATCGCCGGACCGCGCCCTGAACGAGTGCCCGGTGATCGACTTTGTTTGCCGCCGCGAATTCGATTTCTCCGTCGTCGAATTTGCCAACGGCAAGCCGCTGAATGAGATTCTCGGCATCAGCTACCGCAACAATGGCCAGATCGTGCACAATCCAGATCGCCCGCAGGTCGAAGACCTGGATGCATTGCCCTGGGTCACCGACATCTACGCGCGCAACATGGACGTGACCAAATATAACGTTCCGTTCCTCCTGCATCCCTATGTGTCGCTCTACTCCACCCGCGGCTGCCCCGCGCAATGCACATTTTGTCTCTGGCCCCAGACCCTCAGCGGACATGCCTGGCGGAAGCGTTCGACCGATGATGTTGCCGCGGAAATGGCCCACGCGAAAGAACTTTTCCCGCAGGTGAAAGAGTACTTCTTCGACGACGATACGTTCAACATTCAAAAGGTACGCACCATTGAGTTGTGCGAGAAGCTCAAGCCGCTGAATCTCACCTGGTCCTGCACCTCCCGCGTCACCACGGATCGCGAGACATTGAAGGCGATGCGTGAAGCCGGCTGCCGGCTGCTCATCGTGGGCTTCGAATCCGGCGATCCGCAGATCCTGAAGAACATCAAAAAGGGCGCCACAGTGGAACGCGCGCGCGACTTTACTCGCGATTGTCACGACCTTGGCCTGACCATCCATGGCGATTTCATTCTAGGATTGCCGGGTGAAACCAAGGAGTCCATCCGCAACACGATCAATTTCGCCAAGTCCCTCGATGTGGAAACGATTCAGGTTTCCATTGCCCACGCATATCCGGGCACCGAGTTTTACGACTTCGCCAAGAGCAACGGTTTCATCATCAACAACGGCGCCATGGTCGATGAAGAAGGTCACCAACTCGCCCACGTCGAGTACCCCGGCCTGCCCACGGAATACGTTCTCGAGATGGTCCATCGCTTCTATGACGAATATTATTTCCGTCCCAAGGCGGCGTGGCGCGTGGTCAGCAAGGCAATTGCGAATCGCGATCTACCTCGCCTATATGTCGAAGCCAAGGCTTTTCTGAAATTGCGCGCGCAACGCAACCGCGTGGTTGCCAAGAGCAAACGGGACAAGGCAGCGTTGGCGGCAACGCAACAAGTGGGAGCCTGAGGGTCGCCGTCAGTCGGACTCGATTTTATCCGCGCGGTCAGCCCCGAAAAAGCTGACCGCGTTTTCTTTGATAGCCGCAGCACCCTGAGCCAAACCTGCGACGCAGGTGGAGGAATTTTCGCCATCGCATTCTCGCAATCCACCATGACCTTTCGCCGCTATCTGATCCTGGGCGCTGTGATGGTCTGCGCATCTGTGGGCGACACGTTCTTGAGCGCCGGAATGAAGCAGGTTGGACCGGTCTCGCTGCATCACCTGCTCACTCTCCTGGTTGCGCTGAAAAATCCCTGGGTGTTTAGCGGCATACTTTTTCTCATCCTATTTTTTGCCGCCTATTTGACGGCGCTCTCCTGGGCCGACCTGACATTTGTTCTCCCCGCCACTGGCTTTGGCTACGTCATCATTGCGCTGCTGTCGAAGTTCTGGCTGCAGGAAACCATTTCACCCGCGCGATGGATCGGCATCTTGCTCATCACCCTGGGAGTCGGTTTCGTCACGCAAGGCCCCTCCTACACGAATCACACCCATCCGGATCCGCGCGAGGCGGTCGCAGTTCCTGCCGGTACCGGCGAACGTACCGCAACACAGAAAAATGGGCGCTCGGCATGAATCTCTCTGGGGAAGCTTCCGTCTGGTCGATGATTGGCGTGATCGTGCTGCTGGCTACGACAGGCGATGTCCTGATTGCCGGAGCCATGCGTCAAATCGGAGATTTCGATGTAATCCGCAGCCATTCCGGCTTCAAAGGAGCCATCCTGGCCGTATTGCGCAATGCGCGGTTTTTTTTCGGCGTGCTCTGCATGGCCCTCAGCTTCTTCTCGCTCCTGTTCGCGCTCAGTTGGGCGGATGTCAGCTTGGTCGCTCCCGCATCGGCGGCCCTCACCTTCGTCACGAACGCATTCGCAGCGAAATGGATATTGAAAGAAAATGTCGACGGTCGCCGTTGGATCGCGGCGGTATGTGTGTGTACGGGTGTGTTTTTTCTAAGCCGCTAGTGGAATCGAATTCCCTACTGGAACAGCCGCATCAGTCCCTGCGCGGGCAAATCGGGATGCAGATATTTCTGCGGGCTTCCCGCTGCTTGCGTCAAAGCCTCCGCTGCAAGGTAACCGCTGCGCACCGCGCCTTCCATCGTCGATGGCCAATCTGTAGCAGTCCAATCCCCTGCTAAGAAAAGTTGCGGCCACGCAGTGGTGGGCCCCGGTCGATACGCATCGATCCCCGGCGTGACGGAAAACGTCGCCCGTACTTCTTTGACAACCGCAGCCTTGACTAGCTTCGCTTCTCGCACCATTGGAAAGAATTCTGCCAGCTCCAGCAATGCCAGATCGAGTATCTCCTGGCGAGATTTTGCTACCAGCGACTTGGACGCGCTTACCACCAGCTCCAGATAGCTTCCTGAACCCTCCGCGCGTCGCTGTGGCTGCAACAAAGTTTTGTTGTACATCCATTGGATCGTGGTGTCGAGCAGAACCGCATGTTCCAGTTCCGTAATAGTGCGATCGAACCAGAGATGAATGCCCGTAATCGGCGAATGCTGAAAGTGTTCCAGTTGCCCGGCGAGTTTTTCTTTCGCGCCATCATCCCGCGCTGGGAATTGCGGCAATAGTTTCTGCGCGGACTCAAACGGGACCGCCAGCACCACGGCGTCCGCCTCGATGTTTCCACCTTCATATTGAATTTGCCAACGGCGACTTTTCTCGTCATATGCAAAACAGTCAACGCCGGTACGCAAGCTCGCTTGGCCACCATGCGATTCGATAAATCCCAGTGCGTGTCCATACAATTCGCTCAGCGGAATTGTTGGCACTCCCATCCACCCGGCCTGCGCGGACTGCATAAACGATGTGCGGAACACCATCCCCGCATACTGCACCGACAGATGATCCAGGTCCTCATTCAGAGCACTCACCAGCACGGGATTCCAGAAATGATCGATGGCGCGTTGTGTTTGTCCATGGCGAGCCAGCCAGTGAGCGAAATTTTCTCCGTCGTCTTCGGGCACACCTCGCAGAAAGGCAAGCATTCCACGGCTGATGGCAAGCTTGTCCGCTATCGACAGTGCAGAAGCGCGAAGAAAGGAAACTGCAGTATGCAGCGGCGCCGGCAAGAAACCCGGACGCAGCAGGCTCCGCCGACCGCCGGGTTCTAGAAAAGTAATGCGATCGAACCAGCGAATCCGGTCGGCAACCTCCAGCTGACGATAGAAGGCGATGAGGTTGGTGCAACAGCCCAGAAGTACATGCTGGCAGTTATCGACAACCTCTCCTGTGCCTGGATGTTCATAGGAAGATGCGCGTCCGCCGACATACGGTCGCCGCTCGACAAGATGCACGCGATACCCGGACTCCACCAGCGCGCATGCAGCCGACAGGCCCGCAAGACCGCCACCGACCACAGCGACATCGCGAATCGTCTGAGACTGGCTTCTATCATCCATGTCGAATTGGGCAGGAGTCATCACAGATATGTGCGATCTTCTACCTTGCTTGGGTGCTGCGCAAGCGAAACGCCATCCACAATCCGCGCAATAGAATCCAGACCTTCTCCATCGTCGGCACTTTCACTTTCGACGAAAACACCTGGTACTGTTGGCTCTCGATGCGCTGCAACAAACGACTATAAATTGTGACCAGCACCCACAGTGCTGCGCGGCTGTCCGCGGAAATGAGCGGCAACAGGCTTTCCGCAGCCGTGTAATACTGGCGTGCGCGCAACGCTTCCAGTTCCATCAATGCGCGTTCATCTTGCGTCAGAGGTCGATTTCCGCGAATCGAAGATAGTTCCTCCACGGTAACGTGATGGCGTTCGAGATCGTCGAGCGGGAGATATATCCTCCCGCGCTCTGCATCTTCGCGCACATCGCGCAAAATATTCGTCAACTGAAATGCAATTCCCGTTTGCTCCGCCAACTGCTCCGCGCGAGGATCGTTATAGCCGAAGATGCGAATGCAGACCAGGCCCACAACCGAGGCAACGAAATAGCAGTATCGATACAGATCGTCGAAGGTTCGATAGGTTACAAGATGGCTGGCCGCGGATGACCCCGCGGCAGACTGGCCGCCATATTCCGGCAGCGCAGTCAAATCCATCATCGTTCCATGCACCAGTTGATCGAGCAGCTCGGTGGAAACACCGAAGCGTTGTTGCGTATCGCGCAAGGCTACAAAAACAGGATTGTCTGTGGCTTCGCCAGCGGCTGCACGATGCCATTCCTCCAGCCACCGCTGCATGGCTTGGAGTCTCTCTTCGCCGGGCAATCGCTCGTCATCCGCCAGGTCGTCCGCATGGCGCATAAAGGCATAGACGGCGCACATGGCAGCGCGCTTCGTCTTCGGCAACGCGCGAAAAGCATAGTAAAAGTTTTTTGCTTCGTGGCGTGCGATTACCTCGCAGGCTGCATACGCTTGTTCAACGAAAGAACTCACGCAGCCTGCCTCGCGGTGAGTTTTGCTGCGAACGCGCGCAACAACAATGCAGCCTTGCGCGGCTTCGAGATGACTGGTCGAGAGCGCAGCACGTTGTAGTTCTGGCTTGCGATGGCACGCAAAATCTCCTGGCCTCCGCTGCTGAACAATTGCAGATCGACGGCGAGTTCCCTGTCGACCCGACCGAGCAGGGGCAAACCCTGCGCAAATAGCTTTTGTGCGAACTCAACCTCATATTCCATCAGATTGCGAAATTCCGCAGTGAAGCGTTGGTCATGGATTTGCTGCTCAGTCACACCGAATCGCTCCATATCGGCCAGTGGCAGGTAGATCCGATTGCGACTCCTATCGTCGTCCCGCACGTCCTGCCAGAAGTTGGCGAGCTGAAGCTCAGGCCAGGTAAAATCCGACAGCGCAAACAATCCCGGCTCGCGATAGCCGCAGGCATACAGAACCAGGTGTCCCACCGGATTGGCGGAGTTGCGGCAATAGCCGAACAAATCCTCCATCGTCCGATAGCGAGCGACAGTCTGATCCTGACGAAATGCAACGAGCAATGCGGCGAAAGGCTCTTTCGGAATATTGCAGACACGGATCGTCTCCGCCAGCGCCACGAATACAGGGTGACGTGCGATGCCTCGATAGCAGGCGTCGAGTTCTCCGTTCCAAAAATCCAGCAGCGCCAGCGACTGCTGCGGATTCCCTACCTCATCTCCCAAGTCGTCCGAAATGCGGCAGTAGGCGTAAATACTTTGAAAATGCGGACGCAGCCGCCTGGGCAAAAACCAGGTGGCCACATGAAAATTCTCATAGTGAGACTCGGCCAATTCGCGACAAAATCTCTGCGCCTCCGCCATGCTCGGCGCGTGCTCAGGCATCCGGTATTGCGCTGGAAGTTTTTCCCATGCCGCTGCCAATACATCTTCAGCACTGCCGTTTGCCGCCGCAGCTGGGCCACTAACGCTCATGCGGACCCTCACTGGGATGTATCGCAATTTTGATGTCTTCGGCGCGGCGCATCAGCCGCCGGAACACTGGAACCAGTTCTTCCAGCGGCGCTCGGCCGGTCAGAAATTTATCGCTCTGGAAGCGCCCGCTGGCAATCCATTCAAACGCGCTGCGGCATACCGACGGCCGATGATGAAAGCTCGCCCGCAATGTCAGGTTGTTGTAGTGCAGGCGATTGGTATCGAGCTCTACCTTGGTCCCCGCAGCGCAACCGCCGAAGAAATTGACCACACCGCCTTTGCGCACCATTTCCACGGCCCACTGCCAGGTTGTCGGCAACGCCACGGCTTCGATCACTACATCCGCGCCGCGTCCCTGCGGCGTCAGTGCCCGCACGGCGGCGACCACATCCTCCGTGACTGCAGTCTGAACGACCTGCCGGGCCCCGAAAGAGCGCGCCAACTCGACCTGCTCGGCATGTTTCACCACCGCGATCACGTCGATATCGGTCAGCGATGCCATGTGCATAAACATCAGTCCTATCGCGCCTGCACCGATCACAACCATCTGGTCTTTTGGCCGGGCCGCAGTTTCGTCCATGCCCTGCAGCACGCAGGCAAGCGGCTCTGTCATGGCGGCGTGATCGAGCGGCACATTCTCAGGAACAAGCAGCGTGTTACTGGCGACGATACGCGCTGGGATTCGCATGTACTCGGCGTAGGCGCCGTTGTTGAACAGAAGATCGTCGCAGAGGTTTTCCTGTTCGCGCCGGCAAAAAAAACATTCCCCGCACGGCGCCGAATTGATGGCGACAACGCGGTCCCCTTTCTTGAACTTCGTGACTCCAGCGCCCGCATGTTCAACCACTCCGGCCATTTCATGCCCGAAAGGAACCGGCGGCCGCAACATTTTCTTGTGATAGCCGCGACGAAAAACCTTCAGGTCGGTCCCACAAGTCAGGGCGGCGGCAACACGCACAACAATCTCCCCGGGGCCGGCTTCGGGCACCGGCAGTCGCACGATCCGCACATCTTCTTTGCCGTACAAGACAGCCGCGTTCATTTCATCAGCCATAAAAGTGTTTTGCGAACTCGATCGCATCCGATTCGAAACGTATTTTTATTCCTGTTCGATTGAAAGGAAACGTGAGACAGCTACGGTTGAATCACAATCTTCATGGAGTCCGGCTTCGGCTCGGAAGCGAACGCGATTGCTTCCGCCGCCCGCTCCAGCGGAAAACGATGGGAGATCAACCGAGTGAGATCAAAGTGGTCGGTGTAGCCATTCAGTACCAACTGAGAGGCTTCCTGCTGAACCTCCGCGGAAGAACTGTAGGAACCGATGAGAGATTTTTCGTCCATGCAAATTGCAGATGGATCGATCGTAACTTCACTGCGCTGCGTGGCCGCAAACAGCAGGACGCGACCGCCGAAACGCACCGCCTCCATCGCCGTGCGAATCAACGCATTGCCCGCCACGGCCACAATCACCACATCCGCGCCGCGGCCTTCCGTCTGGCTTTTTACAATGGCGATTGGATCTTCTTTGTCGGCATAGATGGGGTGATGCAAATCGAATTGCGCGGCAGTTTGATGGCGTGAAGCGTACAGGTCCGAGGTCAGCACCGTCGCGCCGGTTCGTCTTGCCAACGCAGCCAGCAAAATTCCTATCGACCCCTGTCCGATCACCAGTACGGTCTCGTCGGCGGCAAGATGCAACTTGTGAATCGCCTTGAAGCACGTATTCACCGGCTCAATCCACAGCGCCTGTTCAAACGGCACGTGGTCGGGAATAGCAACTAGCCCGCGTTCCACAATCCAGTCCATCACGCGAATGTATTCCGCGAAACCGCCGCCGGACGGCTCGAATCCTGCGGTACAGCCAACTCGCTTGTAGGTATCGCATTGCGAGTATGTCTTTTTGCGGCAATAGTAACAGCCTTTCCCGCAAGGGACATGATGGAAGGCCATGACTCGGTCGCCGACCTTCCAGTCCGTTACCTTGTCGCCGACGGCGGCAATGACACCAGCCATCTCGTGGCCAAAAATTCTAGGAGCGGCGTGGGAGCCTGAATGAATTTTTTTCAGGTCCGTGCCGCAAATGCCGCAGCTGTGAATGCGTACCAGGACCTCGCCCGGACCAATAGCCGGAACGGGCACTTCCTCCACGCGAATGTCGTTGATACCGCGATAGACGGCCGCTTGCATGGTTGCCGGCACGTCCCTGATCGTCAAGCTTCCTGTATCTGTCACAGTGATCATTTTATTCTGCTTGCTCCAAAACGTGACGTAATGCCTGGCAAATTCGTTGCGACGCCTGCGCAGCCTGTTTGCCAAGCCGGACAGCCGTTGGAATCAGCCAGGGACGTAACGCAATATACACGGCAAATGAAGATTCGCGAATTCCGCCTAAATCGTTGGTAAAACGGTTCATGTCCGGCAACTTGTCGGCGGCCTCATCGCTGATCGCTCGCAAGGTTCGAAATGGCAGCCCGCGCGCCTGTGCGAGTCGCGCCACCGTCGCTGCCTCCATATCGACCAGGTCCGCATTCCAGCGGGCCGCCAGCTTCGACTTTTCTACGGAATCGACGACGTGATCCGTGGTCACCAAAATCCCTCCACCATCTTTGCATTGAAATCGCTCGCCCGTCTCAGCGTCGACCACGGTGGCTGGCCAATAGACCGTATCGACTACCATTCCAGCGCGCAGGGCTCCGGCATATCCAACGGAAACAACGGAGTGCAGCGGGCCTTTGGCTTCTGCCAATGCAAAGGCGCGCGTCACACGCTCACGCCCCATGCCCGCGCAGACAACGATCACCCGATCGCACTCCCAGATGCTCGTGCCTTCGCGATCCGAGACAGCACGGCTCGGCCAGTCACGCACCAGCGGCGCGACTTCGCGCGGCAGCGCAGCGAGAATTGCGATACGTCCTCTCATGAGTTGGGAGCATACCCGTGGGCGCGAAACCAGTCGATGGCGGCGTGCAGCGCTCGGTCCACCGGAAGCGCCTGATAGCCCAAATCTCGTTCTGCCTTGGCCGAGCTGGCAAACATTTTCTTCTTTCCCATGCGCACAGCTTCCACGGTGGCGCGCGGCTCGCGTACTCGCATACGGCCCGTAATCCATTCGTCGAAAAATGCAAAGGTCATCGCTACGAAATGTGGCACCTGCATCGTGGGCGAAGGCAAACCCGTCATGGCCGCCATGCGATCCAGAATCTGCTTCAGCGCGAGATTTTCGCCCCCTAAAATATATCGTTCTCCTGGAGTCCCGCGCTCCAGCGCAGCGACATGCATGGCCGCGACCGCCTGCACGTCCACCAGATTCAGACCGGTATCCACGTATGCTGGAAATTTTCGATTCAGAAAATCCACCACGATACGACCCGTCGGTGTGGGCTTGGCATCATTCGCTCCAATCGGCGTGGTCGGGTTCAGAATGACGACATGCTGACCCAGCCACGCCGCCGCGATCGCTTCCTGCTCGGCGAGAAACTTCGAACGCTTGTAGTGGCCGATCATATTCTCGATCGACACCGGAGTGTCTTCATCGACGACCTCGCCATCCGATCGAAAACCCATGGTCGC
>JAJZIF010000612.1 GCA_021810735.1 Acidobacteriota bacterium | reverse complement strand
AGGAGATAAAGAATCGTGCCGCAAACGACTAAGAAAGTCGGACGCCCGAAGCTCCCAAAGGGACACGCTAAGGGCCGGATTGTGCCGGTTCGATTCAACCCCGAGGATATCAAGAGGATCGGAGCGGCAGCTAAGGCAGGTAACAAGACAGTCTCGGAGTGGATACGGAGCACGCTATATGCCGCAATTGAAGGATGAGCATTTCAAAGTAGCCCACTACCCGACTCGGGGTAGCGGTTCAGTTTGAAATCCGCAAAGCTTGCAATCCGGGATTCAAGCTGTCGGGTCCCCGTCACGGCGCGTCCAACCTGGACGCCTCAGGCGGAAATACATCCGCCGAACTGGCATTGAATTTCGACCGAAAACGGTAGAATGGTTGTAGACGCCGCTATGCGTCCAGTTCCCTCATTGGCAACAGTACGTGCGGTTTTTTGCCAACAACCGGCAACTTTTCCTCCGTCTCGCGGATGAAAAACCTACGGGACCACTTAGAATCAGCAGTTTGGCCAACTTCCTGTCCAAGCATAATCCTTCAACTATTCTGCGCAATCCTTCAACAATTTGGCTTTTGCCCCCGCCCGTCCGCGCTCCAAAAGCTCGCCCTTTGGCTTTTCCTGACTCTCTCTGGCAATGCCGCCTTCCAGCCTCGTAAAATGAAGCAGGCGCCTCAGACGAAGCGCAAAGAAATTTAGGTCGCCATGAAGGGAAAATTTTGCACTAGCTTATGATTCGTTCCTATCAAAGCAAACTCCCTGTCATCCCCCAATCCTGTTACGTCGATCCATCGGCCCAGGTCATCGGCGACGTAACCCTGGGTGAGCATTCCAGCATTTGGATGAACGCCGTCGTGCGCGGCGACGTCCACTCCATTTCCATCGGTGCCAACTCCAACGTGCAGGACTGCTCCGTGCTCCACGGAATGCGCCATCGCTATCCGGTCATCGTCGGCGACTGGGTCACGATTGGCCACAACGCCACCGTCCACGGCTGCATTGTTGAAGATGCCTGCCTCATCGGCATCGGCGTCGTGATCTTGAACAACGCCCGTATCGGCGAGGGCTCGATCATCGCGGCGGGCGCGGTCATCCCGGAAAACACCATCGTTCCCCCACGTACGCTGTGGGCCGGCGTCCCCGGAAAGCAGCGTCGCCAGTTGACCGATGCCGACCGCGAAATGATTCTCCGCTACGCCAAAAACTATCTCGACTACACGAAAATTTATCTGGGCGAGTCGCAAGCCGGATCGGCGACATGACACACTCGTAGCAGAATGATTCCTAAATAGCAGTTCAATATAAGTAGGTTGTGGTGTAGGCTCTTTGCATATCATTGCGAGGAGCCTTGTCGCATGCCTTTCGTCAGTCATCGAGCGCTGTTGAGGTTGAGTCCAGCAGAGGTGGAGATGCTGGCCATGCTTTCGCAGTCGAGAACGGAGGCGGCTGGCCGTGTGCAGCGGGCCTCGATTCTGCTGCGGTATCACGCAAGTGAAACCATCTCAGAGATTGCCCGAAGTATGGGAACGAACCGACCGCGGGTCGAACGGTGCGTGAACAAGGCCCTGGAATTTGGGGTGGCGCAGGCATTGGCAGATTTGCCTGGCCGGGGGCGCCGGCCGACGATGACGCCGGAGGCACGAGCGTGGGTGGTCTCTCTGGCCTGCCAAAAGCCGAAGAATTTGGGCTACGCGCAGGAACTTTGGACGACGCGGCTATTGGCCCAGCATATCCGCAAGCACTCCACTGCGGCGGGACATCCGAGTCTCTCCCGGCTGGGGCGTGGAACGGTCTCCAAGGTTCTCCGTGCGAATCAGGTGCAGCCACACAGGATTCAGTACTACCTGGAGCGACGCGATCCAGAGTTCGACGCCAAGATGGTGCAGGTGTTGCATGTTTGCAGGGAAGTGGAGATTTGGCGCGAGAAAGCCGCACCTCCGCCGGAATCTGGTGGCGGTGCTCTCCTATGATGAGAAACCCGGAATTCAGGCCATCGAGAACACCGCACCCGACCTTCCGCCAGTGCCGGGAAAACATGCCATGATCGGACGCGACCACGAGTACATCCGGCACGGAACGGTCTCCCTTCTGGCGGGCATCGACCTGTTGACGGGCGAGGTTCTCGGACTGGCGCGCAAACGGCATTGCAGTGCGGAGTTTATTGAGTTCCTCGAATTGGCCGACGCGCATTACCCGGCGGGCGCGCGCATCCGAATCGTGCTCGACAACCACTCCGCGCACCTCTCGCGCCAAACACGCACGTTCCTGGCCACGCTGCCGAACCGCTTTGAATTCATCTTCACGCCCAAACACGGCTCCTGGCTCAACCTGATCGAATCTTTCTTCGGCAAAATGGCCAAGACCCTGCTGCGCGGAATCAGGGTCGCCTCGGCCGACGAACTGACGACGCGGATCGACCTCTACCTCAAGGAGATCAATGAGGCCCCGGTCGTTTTCCGCTGGAAATACAAGCTGGAGAACCTGTCCGTCGTTTAGTCTATTGATATGTTATTTAAGAATCATTGTACGAGTGTCCACATATCTCCGCCGAATCTCCCCGGCGCGATCCCCAGCTCGGCATAGCCGCCCTCAAAACCGTACACTAGACAAGAGAATCTTTTTGGAGCGAACAAGCATGGCACACATGGTTCAATGCGCGAAATACAAGATGCAAATGGAAGGCCTCGACGAGCCGCCGGTCGACAGCGACTTCGGC
>JAJZIF010000611.1 GCA_021810735.1 Acidobacteriota bacterium | reverse complement strand
TTCCGGCAGCTCGATGCCCAAGGCGCTCAGATCTTCCAAAAAGGCGGTTTTATATTTGGCCGTGTACTCGTCGATGGACTGGCCGGCGGCGGCGGCTCGGGTCATGATCTTGTCATCCACGTCGGTGATGTTCATGACGTGGCGCAGCGGCGTTCCCTGCAGCTTGAGGAAGCGCCGCAGAATATCCACGTGAACAAAGGTGCGGAAATTGCCGATGTGGCCGTAATCGTACACGGTGGGTCCGCAGGCATAGATGCCGAGCGGCCGCCCAGTTCGCGGCGTCAATTCTTCAATCTGTCCGCTGAGTGTGTTGTAGAGATGGAGTGGCATGCAAATTCTGATTGTACGGGCAAAGGGCGTCAGAAATCATGCCATTCAAAACAGTATCAGGGTGTCTCAATCCTTGGGTAGACCCTGGACTTTAGTCCGGGGATGAGAAGCCGCCGGAATACGCCTTCAGGCGCTGAGGTTGGAAGCTTCCGAATTCTTCCGGGAACTCGTCGAATGCATTCGCTCCGACGAACTGCGGCCTCATCGCTTCGCCGACACCGAATTAAGCTAATTGAATTGAACCTTCGGCGCTTCTCCTTCGACATAATCAATGAACGCACATGGATAACAAAGATCGAGCACCCTATGAGTGGATCGCACTCCGTTGCCAGTCTGGCGAAACGAGTGCGTTCGAGGACCTGGTTGCCATCATGGAGCGCCCGTTGCTCTACTACGCGGCCAGCCTGACCGGCAATCAGGATAGTGGTCTCGACGTGCTTCAGGAGGTGTGGATCAAGGTGCTCCGCGACATTCGCAAGCTCAAGGACCCCGGCTCGCTGCGCTCGTGGCTCTACGCCATCACCCATGGCATTGCGGTGGATCGAATCCGCCGCAATACATCCAGGGAGCGGGCCGAGCAGGTGGAGCTTGAAGATTTTCAGGAAGCCGAGGAACCGACATTTGCGGACGAAGACGCTGCGGCGATTCACCAGGCCTTGAGTCAGATCGGTCTCAGGCATCGCGAGGTTCTTGTTCTGCATTTTCTTGAGGACCTGTCGATCGCCGAGATCGCCGAAGTCGTAGGGTGTTCCGAAGGAACAGTGAAATCCCGCATGCACTATGCGAAGCGGGCAATGAAGGAAATTCTAAGTGGAGGGACCTATGGAAAAGCAAAATGACAGCATCCGCGAGCGTTTGTTGGCGCATCTCCCGCAACCTGAGAATCTTGCAGCCTACCGGGAAGAAACGGCGTTATTGTTGGCGAAACGCGAAAAGGCGCTGTTCTGGGAGAGGTTGGTGCCCATAGCGTGTTACGTGATTGTCGCCTTCATGATGGTTTTATGGCTCCTGGGGCTAACACCCGCTCCGGCTATGCGCCAGTATTTCTGGCCCCTAGTAGCCTTCGTGTATTTTCTGGCTGCAATGCAAGACCTGAGGTACCGGTTCTATCAAAGCAAGGTTGACACTTTGAAAGAAGTCAAGCAGGTTCAGTTGCAAATACTCGAGCTCCAGGCTGCTCTTCAAAAGCCAAGTTCCGACTAGTCTGTAGGCCGATTAAGCGGCAATTCGATCTGTCTTTAATGTGAGCGGTCTTCTTGACGCTGGCCAATCTCGCCTGAATCACCGCCAATCGGGAAACCACCGGTTTAACCCTGCGGTTTCAAACTGACCCACTACTAACCCAGCGACAAGGATGGTTCTGCTGTTAAATTGCCGGTCGCTACGTCGCCGGCCACGAACTTCGGCCATGCCGCCGCCGCAATCATGGCGGCGTTGTCCGTCGACAGTTCGAGAGAAGGGAAGATGACCGGGAGTGCGCGGCTGCGGCCCTCGGCAAGAAAATGCTGGCGCAGTTCGCGGTTGGCGGCCACGCCTCCGGAGACCACAATGCTGGCGGTATGAAAGGTCTCCGCCGCGGCAAACGTTTTTCGCGCTAAGTCGCCTACGACGGCGCGTTGAAACGAGGCAATCAGGTTCAACGTTTCAGTGTCGCAGAGCGGCAGCGCGTCGGAGGGTTTTGCGTCGGGAATGTCGGCGAGCGCCACACGTCGCGCGGCAATGCGCGGCCCCATCTCATGGGTTTGCAGATAGCGCAGGACGGCGGTCTTCAGGCCGCTAAATGAAAACAGTAAGCGCGGAATTTGCTTCTGCTGGGCGCGATATGGTTTCTGCTTTACGGTGATGGGGCCAAAGGGTACAGCGCGCGGATCGCCGTGTTGCGCCAGCCAATCGATCCACGGTCCGCCGGGATAGCCGAGTCCCAGCAGCTTGGCAACCTTGTCGAAGGCCTCGCCGGCGGCGTCGTCCACCGTTTTGCCGATGTTTTTGTAGTGCCATGTGCCGCGTGTTTCCTCCGCCAGGTACAGATGCGTATGGCCGCCGGAAACGACAAGCGCGAGCGTCGGCAGGGCCAGCAATTGCCTCTGCTTCTTCGCTTCCAGCAAGACCGCATGAATATGACCTTCCAGGTGGTTCACCGCAATTAGCGGCTTGTTTAGCGCAAACGCCAGACCCTTCGCATACATCACCCCGACCAGCAGGGCGCCAGCCAGGCCGGGCCCTTCCGTGACGGCAATCGCGTCCAGGTCGGCGAAGGCGCATCCCGCCTGTTCCAGCGCGGCGCGCACGACCGGAACGATATTTTGCAGATGCTCGCGCGATGCCAGCTCTGGAACCACCCCGCCGTACGGCGCATGGGTGCGGATCTGCGAGGCGATCACATTCG
>JAJZIF010000610.1 GCA_021810735.1 Acidobacteriota bacterium | reverse complement strand
ATTGAAACAGCAGCAGTTCGATCGCGCGCGAACGGAAGCCACCCAAGCAGCCCAGCTCGATTCCGCGGATGAAAAAGCCTGGGTGATTCTGGCCACCGCCGACAATTACCTTGGCAGGTATTCCGACGCCGCCGATGCGCTCGGCCATGTCCAGCCACAGGATCAGGGAACCTGGCAGGTCGCGTATCAGTGGGCGCGTGCAGAGGCCGGCCAGCAGCATCTGCAACAGTGTTTGGACTGGACCAATCGCGCCGCGCTCTCCGCGCCGCCCAACTTCGCTCCGCTGCATCTGCTGCGGGCCAGCGTGTTGCTTGCCATGGGCGATACCGCGCGCGCCGCCGACCAACTGGAAATTTATTTGCAATTGCCCAGCGTAAATCCGTCCCAACGCGATCTGCTCACCCAGGAACTGCATCGGCTGCGCAAGCTATCGCAGCAGAGTCCCGCCGCTCCGCCCGTCGCCAACCATGCGACCGAATTCAACGTTCAGGCGAACTGAAGATTCAGTTGCCGCTGTTTCAATTCGCGCGATGGAGATGTGTGTAGAATGATCCTGCCTTTCCAACTTTAAAATTCAGAGGCGGATACATGCAGCGTCGCGATTTCATCAAGTCTGTAGTTGCAGTGGGCGGAGCATCCGTACTGGGCCGGGGAGCATCTTTCGCGATTCCTCCAGATCCCTATGCCCCCACGCCGAAGCTGGACGTGAAGCGCGTCCTGATCATGTTCAAATGTCATTTCGACGCTGGCTTTATCGACACCCAGAAGGCCGTCGTGGATTGGTATTTCTCCGACTATTTCCCGGATGCCATTCGCATTGCCGCTGACATGCGCCGCACCGGTGGCCCCCGCTATGTGTGGACCACGGGCTCGTGGCTGCTGTACGAGTATCTGGAGCAGGCCTCCTCCGCCGACCGCCGCCAAATGGAGCAGGCCATTGCCGCCGGCGACATCGCCTGGCACGCGATCCCCTTGAACTGGCAGACCGAGATGATGGACGCCTCGATGATTTCCGGCAGCATCGCTTTGTCGCAGTCCCTCGACCGCCGATTTGGACGCACCACCACCGGCGCCAAGATGACCGATGTACCCGGACACACGCGCGGTTTGATCGCTCCCATTGCCTCTCAAGGCGTCAAGTTTCTCGACATCGGCGTGAACGGCGCGAGCAAGCCTGCGGAAGTTCCTCCATTGTTTCTTTGGAAGGATACGCGCGGATCGTCGCTTGTCGTCATGTATCACCTGGGCTACGGAGCCGTCACGCAGGTGCCGGGCACCGATCTCGCAATCGCCGTCGTAGTTGGAAACGACAACAGCGGTCCCCACCCACCGAATGAAATTGTCGCCATCTATTCTGGGTTGGGCCACATGTTTCCGAACGCTGAGATTGTCGCCTGCGGTCTTACGGAAATCGCCAATGCAGTCGAACCCTACCGCAATCAATTGCCGGTGGTCGCGCAGGAAATCGGCGACACGTGGATCTATGGCGTCTCCAGCGATCCCCTGAAGGTCGCCCGGTATAGGGAAGTTGCCCGTCTTCGCCAGGCTTGGATTGCGCAGGGAAAATTCCGCTCCGGCGATGCGACCGACATCGCTTTGATGCGGAGCCTGATTCTGGAGCCGGAGCACACCTGGGGAACCGATACGAAAACCTGGCTCGACTACGACCACTACACGCCGCAAGCTCTGGAGAAAATGCTGGACACGAAGAATTACAAAGTTGTCGAGTTCAGTTGGGAAGAAAAACGCAAGGATCTCTTCGACGGAACTGCCGCGCTTCCCGCGCCGCTAGGCAGCCAGGCTGAGGAGGCGATTCGCAATCTTGCAGCAACAGAACCGCGGATGCCGAGTGGTTCGGTCGTGGCTGCGGGCGAGGACATCGATACGCCGCATTTCATCCTTCAAGTGGATGCGAAGACGGGAGCGATTCATCGCTTGCGCAACAAGAAGTCCGGGCGTGAATGGGCCTCTCCCGATCATCCGCTGGCGTTGTTTTCCTATCAGACACTGTCGCAGCAGGATTATTCCGACTACCGCGCGAAGTATCTGGTGATGCAGGCAAGTTGGGCGGAGAAAGATTTTGGCAAGCCCAACATCGAACGTTTCGGCGCGAAAAATCAGGACTGGCTGCCCTCCCTGGTCGAGCTGCGCGCGGAGAAGAATGCCGAAGGACATCGTCTCCTTGGGCGCCTGGAACTTCGCGACCCGGAAGCGGAGCAGTCGGGCCGCACCGCATTTCCGAAGAAAATATATGTTGAATTGCTGCTTCCAGACGCGGAACCGGTTGTTCATCTCAATTTCTACTGTCTGCAAAAGCCCGCCACGCGCATGCCGGAATCGCTATGGCTTACCTTCGATCCAGTTGTCACGAACCAACAAGGATGGATGCTGGAAAAATCCGGCGAACATGTGTCGCCGTTCGACGTCGCCCGAGGCGGAGGCCGCCAGATGCACGCGGTTTCCAATCACTTCAGCTATACGGACAAGGATGGTTCTTTCACCGTGGAACCGTTGGACGCGCCTCTGATCGCCATGGGCAGCAAGTCTCCGCTGAATTTTTCCCAGGACCAGCCGGACCTTTCCAGCGGCATGCATTGCAATCTGTTCAACAACGCCTGGGGAACGAATTACATCATGTGGTACGGCGAAGATATGCGCTTCCGTTTTCTCTTGCGCGCCTGATGTCGATGGGAATTGGGCGATACAGGGAGGCTGTCG
>JAJZIF010000609.1 GCA_021810735.1 Acidobacteriota bacterium | reverse complement strand
GTGCGTTCTGGATTCTCTTGCCGTTCGCATACTTCTGCTGCAGCTCGAATGCCTTGCGGAAGAACTCCACTCCCAGCAGCGTCGGCTCCCCGCCCTGCCAGGCAAAGTTGACCGTGTCTCCCGGCTGCGCTTCAATGTACTGCCCGATGTAGCTCTCCAGCACCGGCTCGCTCATCGCCCAGCGCTCATGAGCGGTGTAGAGACCCTCTTTTTCCAGGTAAAAACAATACGAACAGTCCAGGTTACAAATTGGACCGGTGGGTTTGCTCATGACGTGGAAGGATGTGTCCATGCTACGGCCTGTTCACTGTCAGTCTAACTACCGGCTGCATGGCTGGGCTATTCCCCGGAAAGCATCCGGACGTCGGCGCATGCGGCTTCCACCATTTCCGGAATGTCGCGGCCTTCCCCCTCTTTCAACACCCAGAAGGGCTGCACCGGCGGACTCTGAAGCAGCGCGCGCTCCAGCCCTTTCACAGGCTCGGCCTCCCCATCGTCCGCCAGCGGAAAAGTGCCAAAATGCGTCGCAATGCTGTGCGCGGAACCCAGCAGACGATGCACGTAAAGGGCCTGCGACGGTGCCATGTGAATCGACCCCATGAACCACTGCGGCTTGTACGCGCCGATCGGCAACAACGACAGGCGAATGCGCGGGAAGCTTGCGGCAATCTCTTCAAAAAGACTGCTCAGTCCTGTATCTCCCGCAAAGTAGACCGAACCGGCGTCCGCATCCAGCATCCATCCGCACCACAAAGTGCGGTTCCGGTCAAAGAGGCCTCGTGCCGAAAAATGCTGTGCCGGTACGCAATGCACCGTCAGTCCGCTCCACGCAACCTTCTGCCACCAGTCAAGCTCGCGGATTTCACCGAACCCAAGCTTGCGGAGCGGCTCCGCAAGCCCCAGCGGGCAAAATACAACAGGCCGGTCACGCCCAAGCAGGCGCACCAGTGTCGCCTTGTCGAAATGATCGTAGTGGTTATGCGACATAAGGATCGCGTCCACGCGCGGCAGATCTTCCAGGCGCAGGCCCGGCGCGCGGCGGCGCCTTGGTCCGGCAAAAGTGACCGGGCTCACGCGCTCTGACCACACCGGATCCGTAAGCAGATTCAGCCCCTCGGTCTGCAGTAAAAACGTCGAGTGGTTGACAAATGTTACGCGCAGCTCCGTTCCATGCACTCGCGCAGGCGGAGGAGGACCGGGCTCCGATGCACTGAAACCATTCCAACTGCCCTGTTCGCGCCTGGTGATCCAGCGCAAAAACTCTGAAAACCGATGCTGTGGCACCCCGGGATTGAAAAATCGTCCCTTCGCAAAATGCGCTCCACGCCAGGGGTTTGTGCTGTCCGTCATGCTCATCGCTGCATTGCCTTCATGCCTGTTTTCGCGGCCCGCAGATGCACAAGCCAATCGGCCATTGCCTCAATCTGCGCGTCCGGAAGATACTCATGTCCCGGCATGTTCGTGCCCGGCATACCAAATTTTATGATGCGCGCCAGCTCCAGCCGCTGCTCAGCGGGCGTGGCCTTGGCCGGAATATCCTTCCACTTGCCCGTCGCCAGGCTCTGCGGTGGCTTGCGGAAATCCGCCCCCCAGCGCTGCCGCACCACTCCATCCGCACTATGGCATGTCGCGCAAAACTCCCGGCATAGTGCCTTCCCGTCGAGACGACGCGCGGCCTCCACGGCCTTTGCGCTCGGCGTCCAGGTATCCAGCACCTTTTGCAGGTGCTCCTTGCTGTCCGGATTTTTCAGGCTGGCAAGGTAGGCCACCAGTTCGTCACCGCGTTGGTTACGAAACAGATATGCATACGACGGCATGATCGAGTGTGGACTCACCGCCCGCGGATCGATGAGATGAATTTTCAGCCACAACGGCGAGCGCCGGCTGCCCACGTTACTCAGATCCGGACCCTGGCGGCGATTCCCGATCAGCGGCGGCTTTTCCCGTTGCACCTGGTACACGTTGCTCGCCGGACCCCACAGCAGTACGTCTTGCGTATTTGGGCGCACATATTGCGAATGGCAATGAATGCAGCCCTCGCTGATGTAGACATGGCGGCCCAGCTCGACCGCGGTCTCCGCTGAAGCAGCCGGCTTCGGATGATCCGCCCGGATCGCCTGCTCCACGCCCCAGGAAACCGAGCACACCACAACCGCCGCCAGCATCTCGCGCCAGTACCGGCGCCCGGCAAACCACACAACTGGCGCCACAAAGAGGAGCGTGGCTGCGGCAATAAATGCCGGCGGCACGCGATGCAGATGTTGCGCCATCCCGATGCCCATCGCCGAACCAACCCATCCGGCAACGGCATAGAGAGAGCCCGCCTGCCGCGCCCGCTCCTTCACTCCGGCCGCCAGCAGATACGCCGGATACGCAACCAACGCCACTGAGTAAAGCGACACGCCCATGGGATAGAGCCACGCCGCCGGACCCGCATGCAGAGGGTGCAACAAAAAGACGCACGCCCCCGCCAGCAGCGCAAACGCGGCCGTCAGAGTTGCAGCAAGCCCGCGGCGAGCCAGCAACCATGCGGCAAATATTGCGGCCGCCAGGTGAATCCCGCCGGTGCGCCAAAGATTGGCAGAGCCCACCCAGGCGCCAGAGTGCAATGCAGGCGCATGCTGAATGATGTAGAACGCCGCCGAATCGAACCACACCAGCGCCGTGAACCACAGCAGCACCAGCAGGAACGAATTCCTCGATGCCGGAGCAGCCTCCGCC
>JAJZIF010000608.1 GCA_021810735.1 Acidobacteriota bacterium | reverse complement strand
CAGGAAACGTAGTGCATTGATCGACAACTGGTCCAGTTCCGTCATTCATGCTCTCCAACATTGGGCCGTTTGGCCGGGTTTAGTGTCTCGTCACAATTGTATAGATGCACCGCGCCGCGAATGGCCGCGCCAGGATTGCGGAGGTTTTCAACATCAGCCGATCGGTACATCGTAATTTCTGCCCTCCCAGCGCTCTTCCCCTATCCAATACAGCGTGAAGGAAAAGGTCCCCGGCGCTTGTTTCTGAATGGGAATATCGGCATAGCAGACGGAGCAGCCAATATATTTCGACTCGGTCGTATGGCTGGTCTTCCAGTCATCCTGGGTCCACACCACGCGGAAGCGCGCGGCTTCGACGATCCGCAGTATCTTTCCCGGAGCGATACGCGCCAATAGATGGTCGCGCTTGCATATCTCGATTGTCGAATCTCGCCGCCCGTGGAGATAGCGCCTTTCCACAGCTTCCACGCGGTCGAACACCTCTCCATCCTCGCAGGAGCGAAGCAGCTTGATGTACTCCGAATGCGCCCACGCCAGTGGCATTGCGGAGCCGGATGGACGGCCGAGAAACATGCCCATCTCTGGCAGGTCCGGCGCATCCCAGATTTGTTCCGGCAGCATTCCGCCCTCGGAGGTAAATCGCTCCATCGCGGCGATCATCGGACGAATGTCATTGCCGGCGGCCAGCTCGTAGTGCGCGCGCTCGCCCGTCAGCAACGGCCATGCGCGGCCTTGTCCCCACCCCTCATAGGGTCCGCCATCGTGTTTCTGGCCATACCCATCGTGGTTGTAGCGTCGCCAGCAGGGACCATAGGGCGTGTTTACCTTCAGAATTGCATCGACAACTTTCAGCGAATCGACAATCAGCGGGTCCTGTGGGGAACGAATTCCGTAGCGTACGAGTTCCAGAAAACCTTGGTCGATAATTTCCCTTGCTTCAAAATTGGATTTTTCCCCAGGTGCCCGATTGGCCAGTTGAATTCTGCCTTCTCCCGTAGCCGGATTGAAAAAACGATCGCTGCTTCTGGGCGGTCGAATGCGCATATAGTGGCGAGTCACACCGCGCAGCAGCACCCCCTCGTCGGTTACGGTCCAGGCTTCGATGTTCGATTCGATCCAGTCGGCGAACACGGCATAAAAGTTCGCCAGGTCGGGCGCCTCGTGCGCGCAAACCAGCTCACTGGCGCACAGCAATCCAGTAATGACCGCTGCCAGCGTGGAGGGGGAGTAGCCGGCGTTCTCTTCCCAGCGCTCCTGCTGCGTAACAGGCGCGAACTTCACCAGATAGTCGGCGGCACGTTCCACAAATGGAAAGACATCGACGCTATCCAGCGCATTCTGCTTCCACAGCCGCCATGCCAGGATGATGGGGAAAGCAACTTCGTCCAATTGCATGCCCGACCAGTAGGGAGTTCCGTTCACCCAGAAGTTTTGCGAGAAGCTGCCGTCCGGCCGCTGCGCGCAGATCAAGTAAACCAGGGCGCGCAAAGCGGTCTCGTTCCGGCCCACGGCCATCAGCGCCGTTGCCGTCTGGACCATGTCTCGCGTCCAGACCAGGTGATACCCGCCCAGGTCGTCATCCCCTTTCGTTTGTCCCCATGGAATCGAGGCCGACGCGATGAAGGCGCCCTGAAATGTTTTGTCTTCATGGGCCAGCAGGATGCTATGGCTGATATGCAGCAGACGCCCGTGGTCGCTGGAGACGGAGATCAATTGCCGCGGGCATCGGGCGCGATGCCATTGCTCATGGAATCGCGCCTTGTGTTCCGGGAAGCCGGTTGCCAGAGACTGCATCGTGCCCGCCAGCGCCGCATGGTTCCCACGGCCAAAACCCACAGCAACGGTAAATTCCCGGTGCATGGCGACGTCGATCTCTCCCATCAATGCGATGTTGCCATCGAGCGCCTGGTCGAACTCCCAATCCATCTTGAAGTTCTGCTTCAAGTCGTTCCAGCCGTCGCTGGCGCCCACATAGCCGCAGGATGTTTTGGAAAATCCGCAGTCTGCGGCCATGGCTAAGGAGGTGACATCTTTCCATGCCAGCAATACCCGCCTTCCACCCACCTCAATCGCGCGCGCCGAGTTCCCTGCTCCTCCCACCTCCAAATGCGGGGCCAGTAACGCATACACCTTGAGGCGGCTGAGGAGTTCCTCGTCACCTTCCATGCGTACATGGATCAGAACGGTCGACTGATGTGGATCGGTGAGTATTTCCTTGACCAGCGCGTACCGTCCCTGAGGGTCCCGCCCCGTGAGCCGTACACCGAGCGCTTCGGGGTCCATGTACTCGAACGTGCGTTCGAGATCGCGCTTCTCTTCTTGGAAAAACGTCTCGCCATCGCTGATCAGGAACTCCATGTCGCGAACCTGTGGGCGATCGATCGTCGGATAGTAAATTTCGTTGAGAATGCCGTGAGAAATGGTAAACCAGACACGACTGGAGGCGGAATAGGCGGTGCCTACCATTTGTTTTTCGCTGGAAGTCCAGCGTGGGGGGAGGCCAGGACCACCAAAGGCCGACCCACCGGATGTGAGCCACAGGTACTCAGGAGAACCAGAGATCATTCCAACTCCAAAACGATCAAGTGAGGTTTCAGGACTAAGGTGAAATTTGCGGGGACCTGTGGACCATCCCATTGGAAAATTCGCGCCAACCTAAGAGATAGACGCAGCAGAAGTACCGTAGTACCGTCGCTGCCATAACTTTCCATTTCCAGGGAACAATTC
>JAJZIF010000607.1 GCA_021810735.1 Acidobacteriota bacterium | reverse complement strand
AGGCCGGGTATGAATGCATCGTCCTCGTCGCCCCGGGGGAGGATGGCAAGGTAATGGGTCGTGTCCGCTACACCGTTGAAGCGGACGAAGGTCATCCGACGGATGCGGCGAGCGAGGGAAATGATCAGTACGTGAACGCATCTGCCGCGGAGTTCTATGCCGCACTGGCGGGAATCTGGAACCATTGGCACGATTTCTATGAAACGTCCATGCCAGTTGAAATTCCCGATGAGTGGCTGCTGAACGCCGCGCGCGCAGGGATCACGCTATCGCGGGCAAGTTATCGCGGCCTCAAGCCGACCTACCAGATCGGCGAAGGCGCGTACACCAAAATTCCAGAGCGCAGCCACGCGTTGTTCCCCGTGGCGCATTACGAATTTGTGTGGGCGCAGCAGTTGTGGAACTTGACGCCCGAGGTCGAACCCTACTTCCAGTTCTACCTGGACCGCTACATACTTCCCGACGGCAATTTCCTCTACAACACGCAGGACCAAGTCGAGGCGCCACTGAACGCCGGCGTCTTCCTCGCCAACTCCGCGCGGGCCTACGACTACAGCGGGGATGTAACTGCGTTTTCCGTCCGCCTGCCTGTTCTGGAGCGCATGCTGGCCTACGTGCTGGCGAGATACGAATACAGCAAGCGGAATTTCCCGCCCGAAAATCCGCGTCACGGTTTGATCTGGGGATCTCCCGAGGCGGACCTGGGCGATCCGCAGAACGATTTTCCGCAGTCGCATCCGTATTACTTCCAAAATGCAACCTGGACCTGGCGAGGGCTGGTCGAACATGCGCGCTGCCTGCATCGGGTGGCAAGCGAGCACAACCGCGCCGACTGCCAGGTACTCGGAGATCGCTATGCGGCCATTGCCGAGGAGATGCGCGGCCTGATTCAGCGTTCACTCGAGACAACACTGTCCATGTGCTCCCCGGAGATGAAAAAATCCGGGATCACGCCTTTCACGCCGGACGACACCCATCATGATCCCCGCGCACTTGGGAGCTACGAGAATCATCGCTTCATGATGGATTGGTTCACGGCGGACTGGGGCAACGAAGCGCTCGACCTGGGGCATCTGCGCCACCGCGAGCTGGCGGGCATGCAGATCATGGGACTACACACCGACGGCGCGATCGAGCGCACATCCAACTTTATGGCGCATGGCACGCTCGCGGTCCGCATCCGGCAGCAAGACTACCGGCCGTTCTTGCTGACGCTGTACGCGCTGACCTGCTACGCGGCGGATTCCGGCAATCGCTACGCTCCGGAAGATGCGTGGATCCCAGGAGGAACACCGCTGCAAGGCAGCTCCTACGCCTGGTCTGCGGTGGTGAACAGCGTGCTGCAACCCGCCATGGGTCTGCGCTGGCTGCTCTGCTACGAGGAGAGCAACGCGGATGCGTGCCATCTCCAGAAAGCTGCGCCGAAGCATTGGTTCGCAGCCGGAGAGCGCATCCGGGCGGGAAATTGTCCGACTCGTTTTGGGCGCCTCAGCTGGTCAACCATTGCTCACAGCGACCGGTCATGGGAAGTTCAGATCGATTTCGACTCCATTTTTTCCGGCGATCTGCTGATCCACATTCATCCTCCCAACGGAGGGCCACTGCGGCATACCTCCGCGGGTACGCTGTACGGCAACGCGATCCACTTCACGCGCGAAGAACTTCAGGGCAAAAAACAGCTGGTGTTTCAGGTAAGTTGAACGCTGCGCGAGCGGTCTGCGGCAGCGATTTAAAAGCCCATCGTGTCGTCTGCGGACGGACCGTAGGTTCCCGGCAGAGGCACATCGTTCAGCCGCAAATACACTCCAAGCTGCGCGCGATGATGGACCAGGTGGTTCAGGAACATCCCGCGATAGGTGAGCCAGCGCGACTCATCCATGATCGGTTTTCCCTTGAACGTGAACTTCCATTTTTTCTGCCAATCCTCGTCGCTGGCACCCGTGATGGCCGCCCGTGCCTGCTGTGCCGCGGCGTCGAAATCAGCCAGCAACTGCTGCCGCGACTCCATGACGAGGGGCGGGTGTTTTTGCTCCGTCACTTCCATTCCGGGCAGTTCGACAATATACTTCGCAAATTCCGGTAGCCGCGCCGTGTGCGCCGCGAGTTTGCCCATGGGCATCGATTTTTCATGCGGCTTGTAGTCCTGCTTGCCTTCCGGCACGCGTTCCAGAATGGCGCGGGTCTTCTTCATCTCGAACTCGAATTCGGGTAACAGCATCTGGCTTATTTCCATGGCGATCTCCTCTATGACAAGTTTCCGGCGACTGAGAGTGACGAGTGAAAAGATTCTCTGTTTCCGTGCATGGATGCTTTTTTTTATTCAGCGGACGCCCGGTTCGCCTCAGCCAACCATCCCGGCATTGTACCGAAGATTCTAACGTCTGGTTTTCGTGATTTCCGGGCGCAAGGACATCTCCGATTCCTCGTCGAACGGCTCCTCCGCGGCGCCCGTTTCCGGTTTTAACTCCTTCAGGTGATGGAGTGACAGCGAATCTTTCAGGATGGCAAAGGCATCCTCCGGAGTGTCCGCAAAGTGGAGCAGCTTCAAATCGCCGGGAGCGATGGTTCCCTTTTTCACCAGCGCGTCCAGGTTGATGATTTCGTTCCAATACTGCGGCCCATAGACGACGATCGTCATTTCCTTGGCGAGCTTGCGGGTCTGCGTCAGCGTGAGCAGTTCGAACATTTCATCGAGGGTGCCGAATCCTCCAGGAAACACGACCAGGGCCTT
>JAJZIF010000606.1 GCA_021810735.1 Acidobacteriota bacterium | reverse complement strand
CCGGCGCCAGAACAGTAAAAACGAATGCGGCCATCGCGATGCCCGCAGGAGAAATCACGAAACAAGCGAGGAAAATCGCGGGTAGCGGCTCAGTCCAAACGGTTCCGAGGCTCAGAATCCCCACCGGCAGCATTTGGTGCCGAAAAAGTATCAGGCCGCTGGTCGGCACACAGACGGCCGCCACCAGAGAAATGGCGTAAATAAAATACGCCATGGTGGCACAAGCCAAGCCGAGGGCGAGGCGAAACCGCGGCCCCAGCATCGCATTGCGACAACGGCCGCAGAGAGACCGGGCTGCATCGTCCGCGGACGACGTGGCGGACTGGGCTTGTCCCGCCTCACCAAGGCCCCAGGGCGCCGGCGCGCCCTCGCGTTTCGGCTCTCCGGCTGCCAGTAGCGAAGGCAACAGGCTCACAAGAATCGGCACCGCCGCCAAAAGAAGCCCAAGCTCGGCGACTCCCCAGTCGAGGTGGTGGAGCGCCGCCAAGCCGCAGAGCACCATGATTACCACGAGGCAGAGTGGGAATGCTATCGCCAGCCGCACAGCCGGTGCGTCTGAACCCTTGTCCAAGAGGTCCGCGCGTTTCAGGCACGCGACTCCCGCCAACAAGAGGAAACAGGCGGGCACCTGCAACCACGCAAGGTTCCCGAACGCGACGGCAGCTAGTCCGACGGCAACAAGCTGGACAGCGATGAACCGCCACAATAGATATTTTCCATCGTGCGCCCGCCGGCCGGCACCCGTCAGAAAAGCTGGAGCCACAACCACTGCGACAAATGGCAGTACGGCCAGCCCAAATGCCGCCATCGGGGATAGATTAACGAGCCCAAAGCCGAGTTCGTAGAAAACACCGATGGCGAGGGCGAACTGAACCGCGAAGCTGCTAGACATCGTGCGACTGTGCGCAATCATTTTTTATCTCCCGCTACCAGTGGCGGAGGCGGGTTGCTTTTCCCCACTTCGCGCATCCATCTCGCCCCGGTCGCCGTGAGTCCCGGCATTCTCGACTCGAATATCTCATCGGGGCCCTGCCAGCCGTTGTTGAGGCCCGAGGGGTCGTAGCCGAAGAGATAGAGCTTGCGGCCATCCGGCCGCACCGCCGCGTCAGCGGCGAAGCCGTCCGAATAGCGCACTCTCAGCAGGTCCGACGGGGCCGGTGCGCTAAAAAGGACCCGGCGCCTCGGGGCGGCGAGACCTTTTTCCAGTTTGCGGGCCAGGGCAATCGGCGGCGTCGTCCAGTGGAGAGCATCGTACGGATCGGCCACACGCACCTCCACGATGCGGCCGTGCCGGATCCCTCTCGCCACCTCGCGCATCTTCACGAGCTGGAGGTATTCGCTGGAATAATAAGCCAGCGTGTATCCCAAGGTTGCCACGGCCACCAGTACAAAATATCGTCCACACCGGAGCAGAAATTCCCCGATGAAGACCCGGGGTATGTACTGCGCATCATCATACGCGGGCTTGCCTTTTTCCGCCGGGTTCACGCGACCATCCCCTTGTGAGCCACCTTTCCAGTTAACATTTTTGTCGCATCCGTGACTCGCCGGGCAAGGTCGCTAGTGTAGTGTCCCTAACGCTGCTTTACAGTTGGCGACCTTTGCCAGGATAGTATCGGCGTCCTTGGTCCAGGTAAATATTTTCGGGTTGGCGTTGTGGGCATCAAGGAACCGATGAATCGAGGAGATCAGATCATCGACGCTTTTGAACACTCCACGGCGAATGGCCTTGTCGGTAATCTGCCGGAACCATCGCTCGACCATATTCAGCCACGAACTGCTGGTGGGGATAAAGTGCAGGTGGAAGCGGGGATGCCTTTTCAGCCAACGTTTGACCTCGGGACTCTTGTGCGTCGAATAATTGTCCACGATCAGGTGCAGGTCCAATTCCGGAGAGGTTCGGCGATCGATCGTGTTGAGGAATTTGACGAACTCTCGGGAGCGGTGCCGTGGCAGGCACTCGCCGATCACCCTCCCATCGAGCATGTTCAACGCGGCAAAAAGCGTGGTCGTGCCATGGCGTTTGTAGTCATGGGTCACCGTGCCGCACCGCCCCTTTTTCAATGGCAGGCCCGGTTGGGTGCGGTCCAACGCCTGAATCTGACTCTTTTCATCCACGGAGAATACCAGAGCCTTGTCCGGGGGATTCAGGTACAGGCCCACCACATCCCGGAGCTTTTCGACGAAGTCCCGGTCCCGTGAGAGCTTGAACGTTTCCACGCGGTGCGGCTGGAGACGGTGCTGCTTCCAAATCCGCTGCACCGCCATACGCGAGAGACCCTGAGCCTTGGCCATCTCCCGGATGCTCCAGTGCGTCCCGCCCGGAGGTCTGCTCTGGAGCGTGGCTTCCACCACCGCCTGCACCTTCTCTGCCGGGATGGCTTTCCGGCGACCGGGACGTGGAGCGTCACGCAGAATCCCCGCCACTCCGAACTTGGTGAAACGCCCACGCCACAACAGAACGGTCGGACGGCTCACGCCCAACTCCCGCGCGATGGCCGAATTGCTTTTCCCTTCGTACGCCCGCAGGATAATCCTCGCCCGAAGCGCGACCTTCTGGGCCGTGGCCCCACGGGACTCCATCCGCTCCAGTTCCCATCTCTGTTCTTGACTACACGATAACGCTGACGCAGGTTTATTCGCCATGACGCCAGCATACCGCAGCGCGTCTTATATGTCAAGTTAAATACGGGACAGTACACTAGCCAATGGCGAAGCCCAACTCCCACACGAGGGGAAA
>JAJZIF010000605.1 GCA_021810735.1 Acidobacteriota bacterium | reverse complement strand
GCGCCTGCATCGTGATAAATCTTCTCTTCCACCACGGTGCCGTCAATGTCATCGGCGCCAAAGCGCAGCGCAATCTGCGCGATCTTCGGCGTCATCATCTGCCAATAGGCCTTGATGTGCGGAAAGTTATCCAGCATCAACCGGCCTACCGCAACCTGCCGGATCTCCGTCAATCCCGTCGTCCGCGGCAAGTGTTCCAGCGGCGTTTTGTCCGGATGGAAGGCCAGCGGAATAAACGTCTGGAATCCGTGCGTATCGTCCTGCAGCTCCCGAAGTTTGACCACGTGATCCACGCGGTCTTCATCCGACTCCACATGCCCATACAGCATCGTCGCGTTGGACTTCAGGCCAATCTTATGCGCGATCCGCGCCGTTTCCAGCCACTCGCTGCCATCGATCTTGTGATCGCAGATGATGTGCCTTACGCGGTCTGAGAATATCTCCGCGCCGCCGCCCGGCATCGAGTCCACCCCCGCCGCCTTCAGGCGTTCCAGTGTCTCCGTAATTGTCAGCTTCGCACGGCGCGCAAAAAACGCAATCTCCACCATCGTGAAGGCCTTGATGTGCACCTGCGGAAAACGCTGCTTCAACCCGCGGACCAGATCCTCAAAATATTCCAGCGGCAAATCCGGATGCAGCCCCCCCACAATGTGGAACTCCGTCACAGCTTCGGTATATCCCGAGGCCGCCGTCTCCCAGGCCTGCTCGAGCGCCATTGTGTAAGACCCGTCCGTGCCCTTCTTGCGCCCAAAGGCACAAAGCCGGCACGCGGCCACGCACACGTTGGTGGGGTTGATATGGCGGTTCACATTGAAGTACGCCACATCGCCATGCATCTTTTCGCGAACATGATTCGCCAGCCAGCCCACGGCCAGAATGTCTGGCGAACGGTACAGCGCAACACCGTCTTCAAACGACAGGCGCTCCCCTGCGAATACCTTTTCGGCAATCGGCCGCAACCGGGCATCATCCGTCACAAATGCATGTAGCTGGCTTCCCATCCTTCATATGATACTGCACCGCGCCTATTTGATTCTCTATCCCCTTCGGCGTCAAAACTGATACAAGACAGACGTTCATACCGCTGTTACACTCAAACAATATTCCCGGCTTTCGTATCCGGCCGTAGCGTCGAAGGACACGATTGCGATTTCTGAAGCTCATTCTTTGCGCCCTGTTTTTACGCGCCGCTCTGCTCCCTCTGGCCGCGCAGCCTGGTCCGTCTCCAGTGCATTTCCCTACCGTCACGTCCTACAGTCTGGCGAAGGCAAAAGTCACCCTGCCTGCGGCATTCACCGGAAAACGCAATCTCCTGCTGCTTTCCTTCGATGCTGACCAGACTCCTGAGATCAACCGCTGGGTCACCGAAGTCCAGTCACTCAGCCGGCTCGACAGCGGCCTTAGCTACTATCTGCTGCCCATCTCCCAGCAGAAAAACCCGCTCTACCGCTGGTGGGACAACTCCGCCATGCGCAGCGACTTCTCCGACCCTCAGCTCTGGCCCCGCGTCGTACCCCTTTATCTAAACGAGACCCGCTTCCGCAAACAGCTTCAGATTCCCAGCGATCGCCAGGTGGTAATCCTGCTCACAGACCGCGGAGGAAACGTGCTCTGGCGGGCCTCCGGCCCCATGAACCCACAAAAGGTAGCTGCGCTGCGCGCGCAACTCCATTCCTGAAGCAATCCACCAACAGCCGTCCGCCTCACTCCAGTTTCTTTTCCATCACGAAGGCATCCACCCGGCCCAGGTAGTAACCCTGGATCCGGCCAATCCTCTCGTATGCTTCCTCTTCGTAAAATGCCTGCGCTCCCAGATTATCGGCCGCAACCTCCAGCCTTACCCGGGCAATCCCCACCTCTCTCATCCGTCTCTCGACTGCAAACATCAGGGCGCGCCCCAGCCCCTTGCGCCGCATCGCTTCGGCTACGTCGATCGTCACAATATGGCCGATGCGCATTTCTCCCTTGCGCCGTACTTCTGCAATGATGAAGCCGATCAGCGCCCCGGATGTGCTCTCCGCCAGCAGCGATAAGCTGTGCGGATGCGAAAGAAAGGCCATCAGCTCAACCCGCGAATAGGCAATCCCGGGCTCAAAACATTGCTGATCGAGTTGGTAGAGCGCATCGAAGTCCGACCGCTCCGCAGTGCGCAGCGTCCACACGATCCTGTCAGTGGCTCCTTATCTCTGCCAGTGCGCTCCCGTTTGCCGGCTGCTGCGGCTCCAGGATCACGCCATTCGTCGGTGAAGCTGCCAGCAGCCTCCCGTTGACCGAATGCAACGAGTGCAGTCTCCAGCCCGCGTCCCACCACTTCCACGTCAGGGTGTCAGGATCGATCGCATACACGATGCTCGTGATCCGCGACGTCACCACAACGCGATGCTTAGCCGGGTCCCATGCCAGGCTGCGAATCTGGTTCGTCGGCAGCCGGCGGATGGCGTGCCATTCATGGCCGTTATCGCCGCTCCAGTAGACACCCTGCGGACCACCAACCCAGATCTTGCCGCCCGGCGACACCGTGACCGCCGTGATTTGCGTCAAGCCTGCTGGCCGGTTCAGCGGAATCCACGTCCTGCCGCCGTCCAGCGATCGCCGCACCACCTGGAAGTTCGAAGCCAGCAGAGCCGGCCCATCTTTACCCAGGTAGAAATAATTCGCGCCGCTCAGCACCGGGCCACGCCACATCTGGCCATGATCCGTACTCCGATAAACCCCCTCGGGAGTCGATGCGAACCAGTCGTTTCCGGCCAGAT
>JAJZIF010000604.1 GCA_021810735.1 Acidobacteriota bacterium | reverse complement strand
GAGCGGAGCGAAGAATCTAGACGATATGCGCCTGGTCATTGCCGCCGTCACCCTCTGGATTCTTCGCTTCGCTCAGAATGACTCATCTCATTTTTAACTACAGTATCTGTAAATCGGCTATAAGTAGATTTCGCGTGTACGAAGAAAAGGCGGGCCATCCGGTCTGCCTTTTCTTCTGGCTGGACGTTGATGTAATTGTTATTGCTACAATCTGCTTTTCGCTTCAAGGACAGACTGCACGGCTTCGTGCACGGTTTTGCCGACTCCGGATAAATGACCCATTTTGCGACCGGCGCGGGGAACGTGCTTTTCATATAGATGCAATCGCACGCCGGGAACGGCCAATGCAAGATCGAAGCGCGGTCCAGTTTCCGGATTCGCATCGAGCCACACATCACCCAGCAGATTGACGATGGCTGCGGGTTGGACGACGTCCACCTCTCCCAGGGGCAAATTGCAGACGGCGCGCACGGCCTGTTCAAACTGGCTGGTGGTGCAGGCTCGCTCACTCGAGTGATAGCTGTTGTGGGGACGCGGCGCGAGTTCATTCACCAGCAGCCGACCATCTTTCGCGACAAACATTTCCACCGCCAGCAGTCCTTCCAGATGGAACTGCTCTGCAATCGACAGCGCCAGTTCTCGCGCCTGTTTCGCGGTTGCAACTGAGATGTTGGCGGGAATCGCGCTCCACACCAGAATCTGCTGCTGATGATGGTTGACAGCGGCGGGATAGACCTTCATCTCTCCGCGCGGCGAGCGGGCGACCATGACGGAGATTTCCATTTCGAGCTCGACAGCTTGCTCGACCACAACGGGGCGCTGCCCGAGCGATTCCCATGCGGCATCGATGGCGGCAGCATCCGCGGGCTGCGAAAAACCGAGCTTTTCCTGACTGCGGCCGTCATAGCCGCCGTGAGCGCTCTTCACGAAACAGCGGCCACCCAATTCCTGAACAGCGGCATGGAACTGTGTCAGGTCAGACACGGCGCGATATTCTCCGATGGGCAGGCCATGCGCAACCAGCCATTCCTTTTGCAGAATTCGATCCTGAATGATCGCGAGCATTTTCGAGCTGGGACGGACAGGCGCGTGACGTTCGGCTGCTTCGATGGCAGGGACGGAGACTTGCTCGATTTCGAGCGTCACCACATCGCAGCCGCGGGCCAGATCGGCGGCTGCGCGCGCATCATTCCATGCCGCCTCGAAACAGGCATCGACGATAAAGCGGGCCGGACACGAGGGATCGGGATCGAGGACCTGGATCCGATAGCCGAGCGAGCGAGCGGCCATCGCCATCATGCGGCCCAACTGACCGCCGCCGAGGATGCCAATGGTCGCACCGGGAAGGATGACTTTCTGGATTCGAGTCTCCATTATTCGCGACGATCCAACTGGGGCAGGGTCTGCGCCAGGACTTCCTCTTTGCGGGCTTCCCGCCAGGCGCAGAGCCGATCGCGCAAGGCGCGATCTTCCAGCGCGAGAATGGAAATTGCCAGTAAAGCCGCATTGGCCGCGCCCGGCTTGCCGATGGCAAGGGTTCCGACGGGAACGCCCTTGGGCATTTGCACGATAGAAAGCAGCGAGTCGACACCGGCCAGCATAGTTGCCGGAATGGGTACTCCCAGGACAGGAAGATGGGTCTTGGCGGCCAGCATTCCAGGCAGATGGGCGGCCCCGCCGGCGCCGGCAATCAGTACACGCAGACCGCGTTCTTCGGCAGTTGCTGCATATTCAAAGAGCCAGTCGGGTGTGCGATGCGCCGAGACGACGCGCGACTCGTGCGGTACAGAGAATTCCTGCAAAATCTCAATGGCTGGCTGAAGGATTTCGTAATCGCTTCGGCTACCCATGACCACGCCGACCAGCGGAGCTCGCTTCATCCGCTGATTATACGATCAGCGTCCGTGGAATCGTCGATGCCGCAGGTCTGAGGATCAATACCGTACGGCACTCGGTTCCCCTGGCAAAGAAAGCGGCTGTCAGTATTGAGCCGACAGCCGCCAGTTCTGAGGATTTGTTCGCGAGAGGACTATCTATGTCCACCGCCGCCGTGACCGCCACCACCACCGCCATGGAATCCACCGCCACCGCCGTGGAATCCACCTCCGCCGCCGTGGAACCCACCGCCAACGCGTGCTCCGCCGCCATGGAATCCTCCACCGCCGCGGATGCCGCCTGCATAGGCCCGTCCGCCACCGTATCCACCGCGTCCGCCGTAGCCACCCCGTCCGTAGCCACCACGTCCGTAGCCTCCGCGGCCGTAGCCTCCGCGCCAACCATCACCGCCGCGCCAACCATCACCGCCGCGCCAGCCATCACCCCAGCCGCGTCCCCATCCGCCATCATCACCCCAGCCGCCGCGATACCATCCACCGCCCCATCCCCAGCCGTACCATGGGCCGACACCGAGGAAGATGCCGTTATTGAACCACTGCGGACCATAGTATCCGTAAGGTGCGCAGGCATAGGGGTAGTAATTGTAATAACCGTAGGTGCAAGCCGGCTGTGCATAGCCGCCATCGTCATAGGCCGGACCGCCAAAACTGAGTCCGAATGAAACCTGGGCCCGCGAATAGGAAGCGGGAATGAGCAGAACCCCGAGTAAAGCGACATAGCGTAAGAAGCGCATTCTGAACCTCCCTCAGCAAAGCCCTGTAAGCCTCTGCATTGCTGATTGTAGGGGATTCAGGCCAACCGGTGGGGTCCAAATTCCTCTGCTACTAGGAACGCATCTTCAGAAGAAAAGTTGCGCGATT
>JAJZIF010000603.1 GCA_021810735.1 Acidobacteriota bacterium | reverse complement strand
CGCCCTCGGCGGCTCCTCCGTCTCCGACTACGTGGACGCCGACGGCGCCAAAGGATTTTTTCAGTTGGAGCACAAAGTCTATCTCCGCACCGGCGAGCCATGTCTGGCCTGCCAGACGCCGATTCGCCGCATCCTCATCGCCGGTCGCGGCACCCACTACTGCCCCACCTGCCAGCACTGACCCGGCAGCCGGGCACTCCATCGAGTGCCCGTGCGCGCCTTGCCCTGTCACCGCCAATCGACATTCCGCATGTTTCCGCGTGACAACCAGATTCGTAAATGCTGGCCGACTTGTCATTAGCAATCATCAAATCCTGGAAGATGATTTTAGAATAGGTCTGCTACTTGCTGTCTTTTTTCGCCTGAAGCTTCTCAATAGCGAGCTGCTCTGCAGTTGCCAGCGCATCCGCCGCAGGCACTTTCACGTCCGGTTCCACGCCGATCCCCTCCCAGTTCGTATTCGTAACGGGATCGAGCGACTTCGCAAACGGCACATCCACCATGAAGTAGTCCGCAACCACATGTCCAGACACCGGATGTGCACCGCCGCCGGTCGTCTCGCCGACGATTGTGGCGCGCTTCTGATTCTTCAGATCAAATGCGAACTCCTCGGCACCCGAGAATGTCCGCTTCGACGTGAGCACGAAAACGGGCTGCTTCGTCAGCCTGGGTCCCGGCAGGTACGATAACGTCCAGTTCTGCGTCGTCGAGTTCTCCTTGCGGTTGTATATGTCGATCAAATGCGTCGGTTGATCGAACAGGTAGCTCGCAATCAGCGTGACCATCGCCGGTTGCCCGCCGCCGTTCTGCCGCAAATCGAAAATGATCGCATCGGTATGCGCCACAAAACCCATCGCCGCAACTACCGTGGGCCCGCAGAAGGACGCATCCATGAATCCATCGAACTTAACATAGCCAATATTATTCGGCAGTATCTCAACTTCGTCGAAACCGCAATTGTCGTGCTCCATCTGTTGGTGAAACCGCGCCTCGTCTTCAGGGGTCGGCTTGGTTCGAGGCGGCATCTTGAAAGGACTGAAGTCCACGCGCAGATGCTTGTCGTGGCTCACCTCCTGTAGGTCTTTCGTCAGTTGCGCCGCGAACGCATCGCCATCTGAGATACCGCTATAATCTCCCCTGGCCTCGTGCGCCTTGAGCGAATCGGCCATCTCCTGCGCCACTGTGGGTTCCACATAGTATTCCTTCAGATCGGCATCCACGCCGTCGATCACATTCGTCCGCTCGGCAGCATCCAACGCCACATTCTGAAGAACCACTCCCGGTGGCAGCGCGCGCAGCCCAAAGGTTGCCACAGTCGGCGGCTGGCCGTCCTTTACCAAAATGTTTCCGAGCGCAGTGGTTGGCCCACCTTTCTCTTTCACCCGGAAGCGAATATGCAGCGGTTCGCTGCTCTCGATTGAGAGCAGCTCGAATCCGCCCGTCCTATTGCGGAATGAGATCATACCATCGACAGACTGTGACGAGTCGATGGTCTTGACATACGTCTCGATACTGGCGCGATCGCCGCTATTGAAGGCATTCAGCCAAGCCTGAAGTGTATGTCCGGCAGGAGTATCGGGAACGGGCACCTGTGCCAGTCCAGACCCAACGCTCACGAGCAGCACCACAAACCATCGGCAAAGCATTTTGGGAATCATGTGATCTTAGACGCCCTTCCTCATCGAATTGCTCGACAAACATTTGGTTCGACCGCGTGCGATAAAGATATCTGAGAAACACTTTTCCAGCTAGATCAATACGCGCCTGGAACGGCGGGTGGCCCACATCTCGATGAATCACTGAAGATGGGTGCCCCAGGTCTGGATTTTCAGACCTGGGATTCTGTTGATACCCGACTGGCCAAAGAACTGGGAATCGAGGTCTCCCATGTCTCAGAACCGAGACATGGGGCACCCAACATTCTCTCGATTCGGATAGGTCCCCGCAAACGCCGATGTAGACTGGATTGTTTCGCGATTTACCCATCATCGCCATGTCGAGAACGGAAGGTTGCCGCGAGGACTGGAAAGCTGTCCTATGGGCCGCATCGCACGATGTCAGGTTTTCCGTTCGTTGGAAGCAGCATTCGGTCGAATGTCGATCTCGAGTCTCCTTTTCAACGACCGATCGGCCTCGATGGAGGAATCAATCTATGAATTTATGGATGCCATCAACATTTCTTCTATGGAATCACGTAGGATGCCTTCGATTCGTCGAGATAAGTCTTTTATTTTGTGGTAAATGACTTTGGTACTCGAGTTGCATCCTAGATGGGAAAGCCAGTGCAACGCATACAGAACCAAAAGTTCTAGAGCAGACAGTAAGTTCAGACCGAGTAGGCCGCCACAAGAGTTTCCGAACCTCATACCAGGGAACCGGGCGGCTACCAGCTGAACACAATAGATGCAATCGATGCAGGCACCATCAACGGGTCCACCCAAACGCGGGAGGCCAGTGACCCGGTTCTAATTGCGGAGTTTCCAGAGTCTTGAGTTTGTTCCCCCACACAAACTTTTCTACCAGACATTCAGACATCCGTTTCCTTCGCAATGGTACGATTGCATCCATCGAGAAAGATCGTGGCAACAAACTTCGGCCGACCGGAGACAGTCACGTCGAGTCGGACGCAGCTATGAGTCGGTTTGCTTGACTTCAGGTCCGCGCAGGTTTGCTTCCTGGTTTCCGTTTCCTGTTTTTTTGTAATGGTACTTGCCGATTCAGTCTGTCCGGAGTAGCATCATACTTGCTCATCGTTTGGC
>JAJZIF010000602.1 GCA_021810735.1 Acidobacteriota bacterium | reverse complement strand
TGGCGAGCCGGTCACGCTCCACCTCCGCGATGGTTGCGCCCAGCAGTCGCGCCATTTCGCCTGGATGAGGCGTGAGCACAAGCGGCCGCGCGATGCCGTCGAGCAAATCCGTTCGTCCTTCAAATGCATTCAATCCATCGGCGTCCAGCACGGTCGGCAGCTTGCTGTTTGAAATCAGATCGCGAACGAATTCGGCTGTTTCCGGCTCGCGTCCGATGCCCGGCCCGACGGCAAGGACAGTCATTCCGCGCAGTATTTCTTCCCGCCGCTTTCCGGTCATATTTCCCAGCCCGATCCCTCCCGCGGAGGATTCTTCGACCAGCAGCGTCATCATCTCCGGCGCAAAGCCTGCAACGATGCTGGCGATGCTCCTCGGAATCGCAGCCGTCACGAGGCCCGCGCCCGCGCGCATGGCAGCGATCGACGCCATCGACGCTGCTCCGGCCTTTCCTGGGGAACCGCCAACGACCAGTACATGGCCGAAGCGGCCTTTGTTGGAGTCGAGCGCTCGTGGGTGCTCGATGATCTTTTTCGAAGCGCCCGTCCATCGCAGGTTCGATACAGAAACGATTGCCTCTTCCGGAGAACCGATCGGCGCGACCACAACCGGGCCGCCCGTCAGAGCGCCGAAGATATGCGCAAGTTTCGGCGCGGTGAACGTCACCACAGCATCGGACCGGAACGCGTCGGCTGAATGCATCGCGCTGGAATCGGCATCCCAGCCGGAGGGCAAATCCACAGAGACCACGATTGCCGGTAGTTTGGCAATCTTCTCTCGCAGCGCGACGGCGACACCGCGCAGCGGAGGACGAAAGCCTGTGCCCACAATTGCATCGAGAAAAAGCTCGCTGGCGCCCAGGCACTCCTTCACGTCGCGAGTGGCGAGATCTTCTTCCGCAAGCACCTGCAGCGGAGCCTGCCGCAGCGCGTAGGGCAATTGCTCATACGCACCGAGCGCCTCGCCATGCAGCTTGTCCGGCGAGGTCAGCAGCACGACGCGGACCTGCTTTCCGCTGTCGTGCAAATGCCGCGCCGCGATCATACCGTCCCCGCCGTTGTTCCCCTTCCCGCAAAGGACGGTGATGCGCGACGCCTGCGGAAACCGGAGCAGTACGAACCGCGTCACAGCAGACCCGGCGTTGTCCATCAGCTCTTGCCAGGTTCCGCCATATCGCTCGACGGTGCGTTCGTCGCAGGCGCGCATCTCCGCCGCTGTCAAGACATGCATGATGCCGTTGTACGCGAAGGGCACGGAGTTGTGCAATGACATTGCGCACGTGAGACACCCGGCATAATACCCTGCGTACCAGAGCAGCCGCGGCGACACGGCGCAATCCCGGACGCGCGGGCCGGCTATCCGCTAAAAACGCGAGCGGAATCGATTCGCGCGTTCGAATTCCTCACGAAGTTCCGGCTGCTTGAGATTTTCGCGCAGAGATGCAAGGCGCTGCTCCAATGCAAGGATCGCAGCCGCGATCGCTTCCTGATTGGTATGAGCAATGTCCCGCCACATGGAAAACGGGCTGGCCCCGAGCCGGGTCATTTCATGCATGGCGCGACCGCCGATGGCGCGCAACTGCGTCGATCTGTTGTTCAGGTTCTGCGGATCTACCGCTGCATCCGCAAAAGTATCTTCCAACAGCGCAGCCAGCGCGGTGCCCAGCATTTGCGGCAGATGGCTTGCCCAGGCGCAGATTTCATCATGCCTGGCAGGGTCGAGATCCAGCGTACGGCAGCCAAAACGCAGCACCCACTCCCGCCATTCGTTCGATTTTTGAATGGCCTGCTCGGTAGCTCCCTGGAGAGACGAAGAGCATGGCGTAAACAGCCAGACCGCGCCCCGGAACAGATTCGCGTCCGCGTGCGCCGCGCCGTATACCTCCTTGCCTGCCATGGGATGGCCTGCCAGGAAATACGCTCCGCCGGAACAAAACGATGTGGCTGCATGTTCGCAGATCGTCCGTTTCGTGCTTCCGACATCCGTGACAAGCTGACCGTTGCGCAGAATTGGACCCAGCCGGTCGATCCATTCCAAAATGCCGAAGACTGGCGTCGCCAGAACGATGCAGTCGACCTGTTCGGCGCTCAGGAGGGGATCGTCGACTGCTGTGTCGATAGCGCCGCTCTTGCACGCGATATTCGCCTCTTCTCGAGAGCGGTCCCAGCCCACGATGCTGCCGCGGAATCCATGCGCCCGCAGCGCCAACCCCACGGACGCGCCGATCAATCCGGTGCCGAAGATCGCGATGCGTTCGATGGAGGGTTGCATCCCCTAAGCGATCTTGCGGCTCACGGCAGTGGCGATGATGCGCAACTCGCCCATCAGGTTTTCGAATTGATCAGGAAAAAGCGACTGTGCTCCGTCAGAAACAGCTTTGTCCGGATTGGGATGCACTTCCATCAGCAATCCGTCGCAGCCCGCGGCCACGGAGGCGCGCGCCATCGCCGGAACCATATCGCGCCTTCCCGTCCCGTGCGACGGATCCCCCAGCACCGGCAGATGCGACAGATGCTTCAGCACGGGAATCGCAGACACATCCATCGTGTTCCGTGTGTATGTCTCAAAGGTGCGAATGCCGCGCTCGCACAGCATCACATCGTAGTTGCCGCCGGAAAGAATGTATTCCGCCGAGAGCAGCAATTCCTCAATGGTTGCGGCAATGCCGCGCTTCAAGAGAACCGGCTTGCGCGCCATCCCGAGTTCGCGCAGGAGATTGAAGTTCTGCATATTGCGCGCGCCGACCTGGAGGCAAATGACAAA
>JAJZIF010000601.1 GCA_021810735.1 Acidobacteriota bacterium | reverse complement strand
GGAAACATCGCTGGCGAAGGTCTCGATGGGCATCGTCGAAAGGCGCGACCCATACAAGACGTATCACATCGAAACCCTTACCAGCCTGGCGAGCACCGATCCCATCCTCGACTGGAGCGCACTGATTCGGGACGCGGGCGCGCCGACGATCGAGACTCTGAACGTCGCCAGTCCCGCGTATTTCCAGGCGTTGAACGGCATTATCGAGCAAACGGACATGGCCACCGTCCGCAATTATCTGCGGGTGCATCTGCTCGACTCCTTCGCATCCCGTTTGCCCAAGGCCTTCGACTATGAGAGCTTCGATTTCTATGGCCGCAAATTGAGCGGCATTCCGCAGATGCAGGTTCGCTGGAAGCGCTGCGTGAGCGCAACCAACTCCGCGCTGGGCGAAGCGCTGGGCAAGGTGTACGTCGACAAGTATTTTGCCGGGAATAGCAAACAACAGACTCTGGACATGGTGAAAGCGATTGAAGCGGCCATGAACAAAGACCTGACCACGCTCAGCTGGATGAGCCCGGAGACGAAAGTGAAAGCCATTCAGAAACTGGATCTGATCACCAATAAGATCGGTTATCCGAATAGGTGGCGCGATTATTCCAGACTGATCATCAAGCCCGGCGATGCTCTTGGAAATTCCGTGCGCGCGCGGGAGTTTGAGGCGGCGCGGCAATTGAACAAGATCAACAAGCCGGTGGATAAGCAAGAGTGGGAGATGTCGCCGCCGACCGTCAACGCCTACTACGATCCCAGCATGAACAACATCAACTTCCCTGCCGGTATTTTGCAGCCCGCGTTTTATGACCGGACAGCACCCCCGGAGGTGAACTATGGCCATATCGGCGCGGTCGTAGGCCACGAACTGACGCACGGCTTCGACGACCAGGGCAGCTTGTTCGATGGCAATGGCAACCTGAAGAACTGGTGGACACCCGAGGACAAGAAGCAGTTTGACGCGCGCACCGCCTGCATTGCCAATGAGTACAGCGGATTTGTCGCGGTGGACACTCTCCACGTGAATGGCAAGTTGACGCTGGGCGAGAATACCGCCGACAACGGAGGCATCCGCCTTGCGTACATGGCCATGGAGGCATATGCGCATCAGCACAACATCGATTTGGCAAAGAAGATGGGAGACTTCACCCCTGAGCAGCAATTTTTTATCGGGTTTGCGCAGAACTGGTGCACCAACGCGAGGCCGGCGTTCATTCGACTGCTTGTCCAGAGCGATCCTCATTCGCCGGACCAATTCCGTGCCAACGGTGTTGTGCGGAACATGCCGGAATTTGCCCATGCCTTCAGCTGCAAAAAGGGTCAGCCGATGGCTCCAGTCGATCGCTGCCGTGTCTGGTAGTGCGCCTGGCTAATTTCCACGCGGGTACGGCGATTGAGCCGTGCCCGTTCTATTTGCCTGCTCAGGAAAATTCAACCGCCCCTTCATGAAGACTTCTCGTAACTCGCGTTCCCATGCGGCGCTCGGCTATGCTGCCTGTGCGCTGGCTGGAGGGCTGTGGGGGACAGGTTTTTTCTTCGGCAAGATAGCCATGCGCGAAATGAGCTCGGCGCACATGGTGTTGTATCGGTTTCTGTTTGCATGCCTGGGGCTCAGCCCCGTGCTGTTGCGCGGACGTCCCGGACTGAACGCCCGCGGGTGGCGCATTCTATTGATCGCGGCGCTAGTCGGCGTGCCGGGGCAGTTCCTGCTTCAATTTGCCGGGCTCGCCCGCACCACGGTCTCCCACGCTTCGCTGATGGTAGGCACGCTGCCAGTTGTGCTTGCGGTCGGCGCCAGCATCTTTGCCCACGAGCGGCTGGATCGAATCGGCTGGGCCGCGCTGGCGGTTTCTTCTATAGGCGCGGCACTGATCGCGTTGGGTCATTCTTCGTCGGCGGCCCATGGCGACGCTCCCAGTCTTCTTGGCGACTTGACGGTGGTGACGTCTCTGATGATTTCGCTGGTATGGATCTTGATGAACCAGCGGCTACTGCGCGACCACTCGCCGCTGATTGTGACCGCGTACGGATTGATGACGGGGACGGGAATGCTGGCCGTGTGGGTCTTTGCAGTGGACGGCCCGCCGCCGATCCACATCTCAGTACAAGCATGGCTGGCCCTGGCCGCCAGCGGCCTGCTATGCACGGCAAGCACCACCCTGCTGTGGAACTGGGGCCTGACGCGCGTGCCCGCTTCTCGCGCGGGCGTATTTCTCAATCTGGAGCCCATGATTGGTTCGGTGTTAGGCGTGACCGTGCTGGGCGAGCAACTCGGCGCCGCCGCGTGGCTGGGCGCAGCGATGATTCTTGGCGCTGCGATTACGCTGACCTCGCGACACGGCAGCCATGTGGAAGATGAGCACCTGCTGGCGTGAGCCTGGCACATCAGCGAACGGCGGCTGCGTTTGGCTGGCGGTTTCCAATCCTCGCTAAATCGATGACCATGCGCTCCAGCACCAGATCTTTGTCCGGGGGCGAGGAACGAATCTCAAGGTCGGCGCGGGCGATACGTTCCAGCATCTGCATCAGATCGCGACGCGATTTGTAGCGCCTGGCCTGCAGGATCAGATCATCGACGGCGAACGGCGGAACGCGAAAACCCGGCCAAAGCGCCTGCCAGATGCCGCGCGAATCGCGGACATTTTTCTCCAGGATCACCAGCATCTGGCGGAACGTGCGCGCCAGCATATGGAGGTGGCCGATGGCGCCGTCTTCGCCGCTCTCGCTTGCGTTCAACAACCCCTGCAGCAGGAGTAGTGCGCGGGCCGGGTCGTGGGCGGAAATGGC
>JAJZIF010000600.1 GCA_021810735.1 Acidobacteriota bacterium | reverse complement strand
GCTGAAGGTGGCGCGCTATCACACCGGGCGGCAAAACATCATTGCATTCCTGGGAGCATTCCATGGTCGCACCATGGGCGCGCTTTCGCTGACTGCTTCCAAAGCCCAGCAGCGACGACGCTTTGGTCCGCTGGTTCCAGGCATCACGCATGTTCGCTATCCGTACACGTATCGCGGATGCAGCGGCGGCCCACAGGAAGAAGAGGCATTCGCCCTGGGCTGTGCTCGCTACATTGAAGAGAAACTTTTCAAGACCACGCTGCCGCCGGAAGAAGTCGCCGCAATTTTTGTCGAGCCCATTCAAGGGGAAGGCGGCTACGTCGTCGCCCCTACAATCTTCATGCGCGAGCTGCGGAATATTTGCGATCGTCACGGCATTCTGCTGGTGGTCGACGAAGTGCAGTCCGGCGTGGGCCGTACCGGCAAGTGGTGGTCCGTCGAACACTCCGGCGTCGAGCCGGACATCGTTTGCATTGCCAAGGGAATCGCCAGCGGCATGCCTTTGAGCTTGTGCATGACGCGCGCCGGCATTATGGACTGGAAGCCTGGCTCCCACGCCTCGACCTTTGGCGGGAATCCCGTGGCCATCGCAGCCGCGATGGCCACGCTCGACATTATCGAGCGGGAAGGAATGGCCAATGCCGCCCAAGTCGGCGATGCCATGATGCAGCGGCTGAAAGACTGGCCGAAGAAGCATCCGATCATCGGAGAAGTGCGCGGCCGCGGGCTGATGATCGGCATCGAGATTGTGAAGGACCAGCAATCGCGCGAGCCCGCGGCGGAATGGCGCAACCAGATCGAGACCCTGGCATTTGAGCGGGGCCTTCTAATTCTCGGCTGTGGAGAGACATCGATTCGCATATCTCCACCACTAATCCTGAAACAGGAGGAGGCTGATATCGCACTCGATATCCTTGAGGAAAGCCTTGCCGAAGTCGAACGCCAGCATCTTCCATCGCTGGCAGCGGCGCAGGCTTAGGGCTGTGTCATCCAGGCGGAACCGGTCCCTACGGGTAGGGTGAGACCTGTCTTCCAGGCGGTTCAGGCCCCCACGGTACCCCCATGGGGTCACTCAATCGTCAATAGGGGCAGCGATATTTCGCTGCCCTTTCATTTTCACTCTTGCTAGAGTGGTGTCAATCACCCCATGCAACTTCCCCGTCTTGCACAAGGTCGTCTTTCTATTTTCGAGCGAACGCTGGGCTGGCTGGATCACCAGGCTGGACGCTCCTCGCGGTCGTCGAACCATCCGGTCCATCTGATGACGGGCCTGCGCGGCGAGGATGCGGCCTATTTCCACCTCCGACGGCTGGGCTACACGATTGTGGCGCGACGCTGGAGCAGTCCAAAATTGCGCGGAGATCTCGATCTGATCGGCTGGGACGGCGAGTGGCTTTGTTTTATCGAGGTGAAAACGCGTACCTCGCACGGCTTTCAACCGGCGGAAGCAGCCGTCGACCGTGAAAAACGGGGTATGCTGACCCGGATGGCGCAGGAATATATCCGTCAACTGGAAACTCCTGACCAGATCCCTGTGCGTTTCGATGTGGTTTCCGTGTATTTCCCCGGCGGCCTACCCGAGTTTCATCTCTTCCGCAGCGCTTTCGACTGGAAATAGCAATCGCCGCGCTCAGGACTTCGTACCCACAAACGAGGAATGCGCCAGCGGAACGAAGTCTCCAGCCTCCGCATCGTAAGTCGTCACCGTCGCCGTAGCGATGTCGAACACCCAGCCATGCAGCCGCACTTCCTTGGCCTGGACCGCATTGGCCACAACAGGATGAGTGAGCAGATTGTCGAGTTGTGCCAGCACATTCTCGCGCACCAGTGTGTTCAATTTATCGTCGTGCTCTTTCGAGGCGTGCTGCTCCGCCACAACTTTTCTTGCCGCATCCGCGAAATGCAGCCATCGCGCCACTTCCGGCAATGCTTCCAGTTGTTCGCCGCCACGCAGAATGGCAGTCATCGCGCCGCAACCGGAATGGCCGCAGACAACAATGTCAGGCACTCCTAACACTGCTACCGCATACTCGATGCTGGCGGAAACTCCTCCCGGAGCGACGGCGTGCGGAGGAACAATGTTGCCGGCGTTGCGCACCACGAACAAATCCCCGGGCCCCTGTTGCATGAACAATTCCGGAATGACACGGGAATCCGAGCACCCGATAAACATTGCCTGCGGCCGCTGCGCATCCGACAACTGCTGAAACAGCGCCTTCTGCCCCGGATAGACATCACGCTGAAATTTCAATACACCATCGATAATCCGTTTCATTGTCCGCTATCCATGATCCAAGCCATCCTTGTTTGTCCGTCCACTCTTCAAGCTTCCAATCTGCACGCAAAATCGAATGCGTTCGCAAGTCCAGATAGTCACAGCCAGTACGAATTTATAGAATACGTCAATCGAGCACAGAGACCAGCTATGCCTTTCCGAAGCGGAAAGGCATTCCGATAAACTGAATGCCTATGAAGGCGTTGCCAAAATTCGACGTGGAAGGTCAGGTCGCGCTGGTGACTGGCGCGGCGCGGGGATTGGGACGGGCGATTGCGCGGGCGCTGGCGGAGGCGGGCGCGGATATTGCCCTGGGCCTTAGGCGATTGGACAGCGATGGTGGACTCGCGCAAGAGATCGTCGCGATGGGCCGCCGCGCATTGCCGCTGCAAATGGACATGGCCGATCTGCAACAGATACATCGCGCGGTGGAGGATACCGAGCGCCACTTCGGCAAACTGGATATCCTCGTGAACAATGCCGCGAACGCTCCCTCCAATCTGGCC
>JAJZIF010000599.1 GCA_021810735.1 Acidobacteriota bacterium | reverse complement strand
TGTCCGAGCATGGGGCTGATGACATACTGATAGCCGCGCACCACAACGACGGCCGCGCGCCGTGCGCTCATACCCTCTCCAGCGTCTGCTGGAAGTAGACGCCCATGGCCCGCATGCTGAGTTGCCGGGCACCCGCTCGCGCTACCACCAACACATCCCGCCCCTGCGCGCGCATGGTCTGCAGCCGAAAGGCTTCGCGCAAGCGTCGCTTGATGCGGTTGCGGACCACGGCATTGCCCACCTTGCGACTCACCGCCAAACCCAGACGGGGGTGCGGCAGTTCGTTGCGCAGGGCGTAGATCACCAATTCTGGGAAGACCTTCTTGCGCCCCTGCTTGAGGGTGCGCTGAATGGCCGCCTTCTGGCGGAGGCGATCCTCGCGGGTAAAACGATGAGGATGCACCGGCGCCGGGTTCATGGCTTACGGGCAGAGACGCTGACGGCCCTTGGCACGGCGCCGCTTGAGTACAAGACGACCGGATTTGGTGGCCATGCGGGCACGGAAACCGTGGGTCCGTTTACGGTGAACGACGCTGGGCTGAAAAGTACGCTTCATGAGACACTTCCTGCGGATAATTCTTAAGGGCTGAGAAGATAAGGAGATGCTGCACGAAAGTCAAGGCACCGGGCCGCATTTTCGGGACTCGAAACAAAAAGCCTTAGCGCACAATCGGCTTATAACGCAGACGATGAGGCCGGGCACCCTCCTCACCCAGGCGACGTTTTTTGTCGGCTTCATACTCATGGTAATTGCCCGCAAAGAACTCCACATGGGCATCGCCTTCAAAAGCGATGATATGCGTCGCGATACGATCCAGGAACCAGCGGTCATGAGAGATGACCATAATGCTGCCAGCGAACTCCAGCAGGGCGTCTTCCAGCGCGCGCAGGGTTTCCACGTCGAGGTCGTTGGAGGGTTCATCCAGAAGCAGGACGTTACCACCCGCGATCAGTGTTTTGGCCAGATGCAGGCGGCCGCGCTCACCACCCGATAGCTGTCCCACCAACTTTTGCTGGTCGGCTCCCTTGAAGTTGAAGCGACCGCAATAGGCGCGGGACTGGATCTCGAACTTGCCAACGGTAAGGATGTCCAGCCCACCGGAGACCTCTTCCCAGACGTTGTTCTTCGCGGCCAGTGCGTCGCGGGACTGGTCGACATAGGCCAGTTTGACCGTGGAGCCAAGGACGACTTCGCCGCCATCCGGCGTTTCCTGACCCACAATCATGCGGAAAAAGGTGGACTTACCGGCGCCATTGGGGCCGATAACGCCGACAATGGCGCCCGGCGGCACTTTGAAACTGAGATTTTCAAACAGCAGCTTGTCGCCGAAGCCCTTGGTCACGTCACGAAATTCAATCACTTCATTGCCGAGACGTTCCGCCACCGGGATGAAAATCTCCTGGGCTTCATTACGGGTCTGATATTCGTAAGAACTCAATTCTTCAAAGCGGGCCATACGGGCCTTACTTTTGCTCTGCCCACCTTTGGCGTTCTGCCGCACCCATTCCAGCTCGTGTTGCATGGCCTTGAGGCGCGAGACCTCGGTGCGGGCCTCCTGTTCCAGGCGCTTTTCCTTCTGCTCCAGCCAAGCGGAGTAATTGCCTTTGTAAGGGAAGCCGCGGCCGCGGTCCAGTTCCAAAATCCACTCGGCGGCATTATCAAGAAAGTAGCGGTCATGGGTAACGGCAACCACGGTACCGGAGAAGCGCTGCAAATACTGCTCCAACCAGTCTACGGATTCGGCGTCCAGATGGTTGGTAGGCTCGTCGAGGAGGAGCATGTCGGGACGGCTGATGAGCAGGCGGCAGAGCGCAATACGGCGCTTTTCACCACCGGACAAGGGGCCGACCAGAGCATCCCAGGGGGCGAGACGCAAGGCGTCGGCAGCCACCTCCATCTGTTGCTCGGCCTGATGCCCATCACTGGCGGCAACAATGGCCTCCAGGCGCGCCTGCTCGGCGGCGAGAACGTCAAAATCCGCATCAGGCTCGGCGTAGGCGGCATAGACCGCTTCCAGTTCCTGTTGCGCGCCGAGGATGTCACCGAGACCCTCCTCCACTACCTGGCGTACCGTCTTGTTCGGATCGACCTGCGGTTCCTGCGACAGATAACCGATTTTGAGACCAGGCATGGGCTGCGCCTCGCCTTCAAACTCCTTGTCGACACCCGCCATGATCTTTATCAGGGTGGACTTGCCGGCACCATTCATGCCGAGCACGCCGATTTTGGCACCGGGGAAAAAGGACAAGGAGATGTCCTTGAGCAGAACGCGCTTGGGCGGCACGATCTTGCTGAGGTGATTCATCGTAAAAACGTATTGCGCCATGCCGTTTTCCATCCAGAGAGTGGGTTCAGACCGCCGAAAGGCGGAATTGGCCTAGTGTAGCGCAAATCAGGGCTTGATGTGGACTCTATGCGGGGGCCAGTCAGGGAGACGGGCGTGAAGCGGCTGCGGAACGCAGGAACCAGTCCGGTACCGGCCGCCGTATCCACGGGCCATGCAGTGCGATCCGTACCGTCATGGTCAGACCGGGACGCAGCGGGTGCCGGATCAGGTCCCCCGGATCGACGGCGATGCGCACCGGTACCCGCTGGGTGAACTTGATCCAGTTGCCGCTGGCATTCTCCGGCGGCAGCACCGCGAAGACGGCGCCGGAGCCCCCTCCCAGTCCCACCACCCAGCCGTGATAGGTGACGGCGTTACCATAGAGATTGGAATGCAGCGTCACCGCCGCACCGGGACGCACTCCCGCCAGACGGGTTTCCTTGATGTTGGCAGTG
>JAJZIF010000031.1 GCA_021810735.1 Acidobacteriota bacterium | reverse complement strand
ATGCCCACAATCTGCTCTTCGGCGTACCGGCTCTTCTTCATCGGCTCTCCTCGCCGGCCCACTACCCTGGACCCTATTATGGGAGAACTCTCATTGCCTGTGGACTAATCGGAGGGGAGCATCTCAGGCGGCGCCAAGTGGAAGAGCCGCTTCTGAAGGGCCGTAGAGACCGTAAGGATCTCGTAGATAAAGTTCGTCGCGGTCGAGCTTATAGAAAAGGCCGGCATGCAAGCCGCCCTGATCCAGACGGTCGCGACCAATCCTTATCTAAATAGTAACTATCTCCAGCACAGTTACATATGGGTCGGGAGCCTTCTTCGGGACATGAATTGTAACCTGGCTGGCTTGCTGCGAAAACTGCAGCGCCTTTCCCGCAGCAAGCAGCGTCACTTGCTGAACGCGAGCGTGAACTCCACTTACCTCCAGATCTCCGTTTGGCCAGTCAAACACATGCAGAAAGATCGTCTTTCCCCTCGCGGTCGTCTTTCCATAAGGAAGGCTTTGGAGTGGACCGTATGTGGTGTCATAAATGCTGGCACCATTCACATTCAGCCATTTGCCAATCGTCTCTAGCCGATCAACAAACTCCGGCTGGATGGTGCCATCTGGCTCAGGGCCTACATTCAGCAGAAAGTTTCCGCCTTTACTGGCAACCTCCACCAGATGCTGAATCAATGTTTTGGCAGATTTGAAATTCCGATCATTCTTGTTATAACCCCAAGTGTTATTGATTGTCATGCACGTCTCCCAGAGCCGGAAGTCCTCGGGCGGCGGCACTTCTCCGGGTCTGGAACCGGCGTCTTTGTGATCGAAATCCAGCCTCTTTCCTCGAACTGGAATCGCGTTCGGCAGAAACTGTTCTGGTGTTTCAAAATCCCCCAGAGTACCAATGCGGTTATTGATCAATGTCTGTGCCTGCATTTCGTGGATCACCCTCTGCATGCGATATCCATCGTATTTTCGTTGGTCGTTCAGTCCGTCGAACCAGACCAGAGCTACCTCACCATAATGCGTGAGTAGTTCGCGAAGCTGCAATTCCATGTAATGCAGATAAATGGGCCATACCGGTCGGGTGGGCTCTCCATTCCAGTTGGTGCTCACAGGCTTGGAAGTATCCCGATAATCGGGATGGTGCATGTCTGGAGGAGAGTAATAGAATCCGAGCGGCATGCTTTGCTTCTTCGTTGCCTCGGCCAGCATGGCAACTACATCCTTCTTGTAAGGAGAGTTGGTTATCTTGTAGTCGGTATAAGATGTATCGAACATGCAGAATCCATCGTGATGTTTCGTCGTAAACACCATGTACCGCATGCCAGCCTGCTTCGCAAGCCTCACCCATGCATCGGGATTGAATTGCGTCGGGTTGAATTGCCGATACAAGGACACATACGCATCCTGTGTGATCGGAAACTCGGCCGATGGCCGCATGATAGGCCAGGATGCTTCCACGCTGGCCACGGAGAACTGCCCCCAGTGGATAAACATTCCAAACTTCCAACTGGAGTATCTCGCGACCGCGTGCTGATGCACAGGATCTCCAACGAACTCTCGACTGGGTAGAGGACCCTGCTGACTGGAAGACGTTATGTAGCGCTGATCGACTTGAGGCCTCGCCGCAACTGCACTGCCTGCCGACGAGATCACAGAGTAACCAAGCGCCGCTCCGGACGTCGTTTGTAGAAATTTCCTTCGATTCACACGCTACACTCCATTCTTCCAACTCGGAACGCCCCGGCAACTGCTACTCCGTCCCGGAAATCTCGATCAGATCAGCCGAACTTCCGGAATTCTGAGGTGTCCTGTAAACGCCGTCCTTCACTACAGCGGGATGGGTAAAGTACTTCTGGAGATGCGGGATATACTCCAGAAACTCCACGGGGTGTGCCATCGCGATGTGATTGACCAGCACAAGATGTTGATGAATTTGGCCCATGTCGCCAACGTGTGGCACTATTGGCAACCCATACTTTCGCGCCATCAGACTTACGGTCAGAAACTCGCTGATTCCGCCAACACGTGTGCAATCCACCTGCACAAAGTGCAAGGCTCGCGCTTCCATAAAGTTCTTAAACATCACTCGGTTTGGGATGTGCTCGCCCGCCGCGATCCTCACGGGCGCGATCTCATCCGCCAATCGACGATGCGCCACGATGTCGTCGGGGTGCGTCGGCTCCTCGATCCAATATGGGGACAACTTCCTCAACTGCCTACATACAACAAGCGCCTGTGGGTAGGACCACTGCTGGTTTGCATCGAACATCAGCAGAGCCTGCTCTCCCGCCAACCCTCGCAGCAGGTGTGCGCGCCGCAAATCCCGATTGGGATCGTGGGATCCAACCTTCAGTTTGAATGCCCTGAATCCTGCGTCCATAGCCTTCGCCATATTGACGCGCAGATCCTCGTCATCGTAGCGAAACCATCCCACTGACGTGTCGTACCCGGGATATCCTGACGCAAGGATTTCGTCTCGCTGCGCGCGGGTAGATATGGCTTGTTGCAGAATGCTCAGGCAGTCGTCTGCGGTAAGAACATCTTCGAGATAAGTCAGATCAAGAAGTTGCACAAGTTTTTCAGGTGAGAGATCAAGCAGCAGTCGCCAGAGCGGCACGCCCCGTTCCTTTGCCCATAGATCAAAACAGGCGTTTGTGATGGACGCAAGGGCCAAATGAACCGCGCCTTTGTGCGGACCCAACCACCGCAGTTGCGGATGGTTTGCCAGAGATCGTGAGAAGGTGCCGAAATCGGACATCAACTCTTCGATCTCGCGTCCGACCAGCGCTGGGCTTAGCAAATCAATCAATTCGCAGACAATCCGGTTGCCTTCACCCAAGGTCAGCGCAATGCCAATCCCCGCTGTGGAGGTGTTGGTCTTCAGCACTGTAACGGCAAAGCAGTACTCTGGGTTAGAGTGGATTGCATCCGTCCCGGCACCTTTCGGCAATGCATAGCGAAAATCACGGGAGTAAATCGCTCCGATCGTGGTGGTACTTTCTGGCATCTCCTCTGGCCTAAATGTCTATTCCACAGTCATGCGCAGCACGTAGGCATACTTTCCAGGCAGCGAACCAGGCAGTATGACCTTGATGTCTCTCCCCTTCTGTTCCCAGTTCAAGGGAGTTGCGCTTCCTAGCAGCGTAATTATCGAACCAGCCTTAGGGGCAAGAGATTGTAACGTCACCGAACCGCTTTGCGGTACTCCGAGAAGCGTTGCGTAGAGATGGGAGTCTTTCTGGGTAAAGCGCAGCGGAATACCCTCCGCAGTTTTCCCTTCCGCACGTGTCCAGGGGTGGGTTGCGTAGATCGCCTCTCCGTTTTGCGAGAGCCATTTTCCAAGTGCATGCAGCCGCTCCATCTGTACTGGAGGAATGGTTCCATCCGCCTCAGGACCTATATCCAGCAATAGATTGCCATTCTTACTGACAATATCCACCAATAGATATATCAACTTGTCGGGAGCGATCGTCTCAGCTTCCCCTTCCGCGCGGTTATATCCAAAGGAGCGTCCAAGGCCGCGACACTCCTCCCATTTCTTCGCACTGATCTGGTTGATGGTCTTATATTCCGGCGTAACAAAGTCGGAATGTGGAACGCCATACCGGTCATCCAGTACTCCGTCGGGAACCGTGTTGTAGTAATAAGCCATTAACTTCAATGGCTGCCCTGTTCTCGGCCAGTCGATATCGTTCCACAACACCGCTGGATGGTAGCGCTGGATCAGCTCATGCGCCTGTGCGTACGCGTAGTCTCCGTATTCCTGAGTCTCGGGCTTCGTTTTTTCGAAATCCACCTTATTTGTAATCGGACCCGGCACAAACGTCCAATCAAATCCACCGGAGTAGTACAGCCCCATTCTCAGCCCGGTCTTGCGAACAGATGTGGTCAGCTCGCCCACAATGTCCCGGGTAGCATGCTGTTCGTCTGCCGGTAATGTAGGGTTATGGATTGAGCTCGGCCATAGCGTAAAACCCTCATGGTGCTTGGTTGTCAACACCACATATTTTGCCCCGGCTTCTTTGAATATCTGGGCCCAGGTATTTGGATCCCACTTCATGCTTTCACGATCGAAATCCTTGGCGAAGCTATAGTAGTTATGATTGGGACCGTAGTGGTCTTGGTTGTATGACTGAGTTGGCGATCCGGGAATGCGTACCGTATTGTAATACCACTCAGCATAAGGATTATTTTTAAGGTAGTCTTCAGTGGAAAAATCGTGATTCGGATGGGTCAGCGGAGCCCAGCCCGGAACTGAATACAAACCCCAGTGAATAAAAATCCCGAGCTTTGCATCGGCGTACCAAGCGGGAAGCGGATGTGTGTTCAACGACGCGATGGTCGGCTCGTATCGCTTCGTTGCCTTTCCATACAGCGCAATAGGAGCGATAACCATCAAACTTACGAATAATGCAGATTTGGATTTCTGTAATAGACAGACCACATCGTTCTCCCATGAGCGACAAGGTACTTCGTATATTGCAGCCACTCCTCAACTTTCATGCATCACGAATACCGAGTGACTTGGATGGAACGGTTTTTCAGAGAAGAAAATAAAATCCCTTCTTAATTCAGCGAACTCTCTTCACCGACCTTCAATAAATAAACTTTAAAGCTAGTTGGATCTGCCTGGCTGTATTTGCAGTAGTGCCAACGACCCCGAATGTAGTAGGGTTGTTCAGGTCATTGCCTGGAATACCGAAATCGACGTTGTTAAATACATTGAACACTTCGCCGCGGAACTCGAAATAGCGGGTCTGTCCGACAGGAAACAAGCGGAAGAGTGACGCGTCAAGATCCCAATAGGGAGCGGTTCGCAAGGAGTTTCGGGGAGCAGTACCGTAGGTAAAAGCCGGGGGGGCTGCATAGGCCGCAGTGTTGAACCACTCCTTGGGGGTTCGATGGGCGATCTTGTTGGGATCGCCTACTAAGTTGGCATGTTCGTACCCAGCCCACCCTACATTACCGGTATTCGCAATATCGCTGCTGATAATCGGAGTAAACGGAAGTCCAGAATGAGCCTGAAATACGCCATTGAATTGCCAGTTTCCCAAGAGATAATCCGAGACACTGTTTCCGGTCGAGAATCTCTGCCCCTTGCCGACTGGCACCTGATATAACGTGTTTATCGAGAGAATTTGCGGCAAATCGAAGCCAGCGACAGATCGGCTTCCATATTGGTCGGGATGATATGGATCCGTAGGGACTCCGCCTTCTGCACCAAAGTATCCGTCACCGCCTTCGTCAATGGTCTTGGACCAGGTGTATGCAACCTGATAGGACAACCCGTTCACGTATCTCTTGTCCAGGGAAAACTGGAAAGCTTCGTACGAGGCGGTTTGCGCTGGTCCGCCGATCGGGTTATATGTATGGTCGTAGAATGTAGGCGCAATATAGGGATAGAGCGCTCGTGCCTGCGGGTTGCCTGGTCCAGGAGTCAGAGCGGTGTTGTAGTAGCCTCCAACATCGAATCGATGGGTGACCGAACCTACATAGTTCAGAGTGACGGCCGTCGATTGGCTCAACTGGCGGGCGACACCGAAGTTCCATTGGTCGGAGTAAGGGTCTTTATTGTGCGGATCATAAAACCACTGGACCTGGTTGAATGGAGTGGGAGCCGGAAAAAGACCCGTTGTGGCAAACGGGTTCTGTGCCTTCACAACTGGCACTGCGGATGTTGTAGTCGGCTGATTTAAGTTGTTAGCGAGTTGCTGGCCAATATCCGGCCACGAACCCTCGATATTCTGTGCCGTTTGAGTAACAGCCGCCCAGTTGTCATACACAATTCCAAAGGCTCCATTTACTACTGTTTTGTCATTTACACTGTACGCAAAACCGATCCTTGGTCCCCAGTTGTTGTACGTGTTATGCGCGATTTTACCGCGTGGATCCACCACCACATGGGCAGGTAGTTTGCCGTCGCCCGGAATGCAGGGTGCGAACCCGCGTACAGCGCAGGATGGAGGCAGCTTTTGCACAATGTAAGTGCCATTGGCAAAATCCATATCACCTGTCTCGATTCCGCCCTCTTTCCCGATCGTTGCATTCGTTCCATACGGAGGAATGAACGTTAAGTCATATCGAATGCCAAGGTTCAATGTCAGTTTCGATGTTGCTTTCCAAGTATCCTGGGCGAACCAGCTCATCACGCCACCTGGCCGGGTCGTCTCATCGACGTTCCGACGGCCTGCATTGTCCGGGACATTCAGCAGGAACGAGGCCATTGGATTACCCGTCGGTGGAGCCTTGGAGGACTGTTCGGGATTTGCTGTCTGCTGCGCAGCAAATCCAAGGTTTGCCGACGATATAGGACTCACAAAATTTGAGGAAATATAATTCCCGCCAAACATCAGTTGGTGGCTCTTGACAACTTTCGTCAGCGTACCTGCGTATTGAAAACTGTCCGTAGCGTGAATTGTGTTGTTCACACTCTCACCGCCATTCGAGTAGTTGGCGATTCCGGGAGACGGAACCAGATCGCCACCGGCAGCCGCAGTAAAGTTCCCAGCAAAGCTGGGTGCGAAGCCGACCGTGTTGAAAATCCCTGACGTGGATGTCTTGAAGCGTGTCGCAGAGTCGCTCGATACCAATGCATGTGCAAATTGACCTTGCAGGATCAGGCTGGGGCTGAATACATGGGTATAGCTGCCGCCCCAATCTTCGGCTGGAACAGAATTGCTGCCCGCCACTGAAGGTAAACCACCGGAATCTGTTACTAGATCGCTAATGGAGCTGTAGCGAAACCATACTGAATCATTCTTTCCGACCTTCTGGTCGACGCGAATGTTCCACTCGTTTTCAGTTTGCGTCAGGGGGGTGGTATCGATGGCGTTGTACTCACCATTCGGGCCGAATGGTGCGACCGCCTGCGGGAATACGAACTTGGCATACGCCACCATCCGAGGATCGATCAACGCGGCTGGAATTTGGTTGTTCGGGAATGGATCACGTATGTATTCTCCGGGATGCGCTGGATCCGGACGGGTGGTAAACGGATTGTATATCGGCGCACTGCCACCGGGACCGCCGCTCTCATCGCCTGCAAGTTGCGCAGCCGTCGGAACCAGCAGGTTATTGTCTTCCACCTGGTAATAACGAAAACCCTGGTAAGCGAAGAAAAAGAATGTCTTGTCTTTGCCGTTATAGAGCTTCGGTATCCAGACTGGACCACCGATAGCGCCGCCAAACTGATTTTGATGAAAAGGGGTCTTCGGCTGAGTTTTGGGTAGGAAATAGAACCGCGCATCGAAGATTTGATCGCGCGCATATTCCCAAGCTGAGCCGTGGAAAGCATTTGTGCCTGATTTCGTCACTACGTTGACCACGCCTCCCAAAACAGAGCCGTACTGCGCGTTGTCGGTGTGAGAGACGACCTTGAATTCCTGAATGGCATCGATGATTGGTGGAACCGCATACGTGCTCAGAAAGCTCCCGAAGTCATCCAGTCCGTCTGCCAGGAAGAAATTGCTGCGGTTCCCCTGGCCATTGACAGAAGGAAAGCTAAAATCCGAGCCAATAGCTACTGGGGCCGAGAACCCGCCACCACCCATCCCCGCATTTTGACCCGTACTCACTGGGGAGACGCCAGGAGTGAGCGAGAGAAGTTGCGTAAAATTCCGGCCATTCAACGGGAGATCGTTGACCTGCTTGGTGGCAATCACGGTGCCTAGATTTGCACTGGTTACATCCAGAAGTGGTGCAGTGGCTTGCACGGTGACCACCGAGCCCTGATTACCCACGGCGAGCGTAAAATTCATGGTTGAGGTTTGGCCCACCGTAAGGGTGAATACAGATATCTTTTTGCCGGCAAACCCTGGCGCGGTCGCTTCAACCGTGTACCGGCCGGGCAGAAGGCTAAGAAATACGTACGCACCGGCACTATTCGTTACGGTCGTGTTTTCCACCGATGTATCCACGTTGCGGAGGAGGACGGTTGCATTTGGAATCACAGCTCCGCCAGTGTCTCTCACTACTCCATTCACCGAAGCGCTGGATACCTGGGAAAAACTCTGCCTGGGTGACCACAGAATCAGCGCGAACAGAAGGAGAACAGCCGGAAAATATCTTAATCTCAAGCTGCTCCGCAAGCCTACTAATTTTTTCATATCGCCTCTCAGGTGACGCAAAGTGAAAAACCAGCAACAAAGGGAAGAGTCTTTTGTAATAATCCGAACCGGGCCTCTTCACCTTCGTCGTGGCCGTATTTTTTTACCCGTTCGGAATGATCCAAATTGAGCTTTTACCTGATTCCACCAACGCACCGCGGAGCTGGACGTTTTTTACACATCAAAATGTCCTTTCATCTAAATCAGAGCCGAAGCTACATGAACTCTGCAAGAAGTGTCAAGTGATTTTGACAGATTTCGTGGACCGCTGCTTTAATGATGCCGGATCGAGTAATGCTGGTTGAGCCGAAGCCTCTATTCAGTCACTTTGGCTGCTAATTATCTTGAGAGCTTTAACGACCTCAGGATCATTGGGCGACAGCCTTTCGGCCTTCAAAAGTTCCGCACGGCCATTCTTCAGGTCGCCGGACTCGCAATAAATGAGGCCCAGATCTTTATGTAGCAGTGGCAGAACGTTGCAATTCCCGCAAGCTTTAAGTGCTTCCTCCAGCTGCGAAATGGCCTGCGGCCAGTCCCGTGCATTGGCGGAGGCCAAAGCGAAGTTGCCGAGGGTCTGCGCACGGTCCATGATATGTTGTTGCGCTTGCAACCTATTGAAGCGGGCCTGATATTTATCCGCTTGTGCAGCATCTGTCTTCCGCAAAAGCCGAGCCAGATTGTAAAGCGCCTCACTATATTTCGGCTGGATTTCAATCGCCTTGCGGAATTGTGCGATAGCACCAGCAGAATCGCCTTCGTGCTGCATCTCCTGGCCCAGCATGTAATGGGCCTGTGCGTTGTTTGGATTCAGGGCCACAGCCTGTTCAAAGTCATGGATGGATTCGTCAGCGTTTCCAGCCTGCTTTGCAATCAACCCTAAGAGATACCATGCATCGGCCTGATTGGGATCGAGCTGTGTCGCCATCTCCAGCTCCGGCCTGGCGTCTCGGTTGCGCTGCAAATCCAGTAGCACTCTTCCTTTGTTGTAGTGAGCCGCGGCACTATGCGGATCCAGTCGCGCGGCCTGGGAAAATTCTGCAAGCGCGTCATTCAGGTCATAGCGGTCCGCCAATGCGATCCCTAGATTCAAATGCGCGCCTGCCGATTTCGGATCGAGAGCGCATACTTTGCGAAAAGCTTGCAAGGCTTCCGCGTCCCGCTTCAAATGGGTAAGCACCATGGCGTTCGCTGTGACCGCGGCGGGATTGTTCGGATCAAGTTTTATCGCGGCGCCGAGCGTCTCTTCAGCATCCGTGAAACGCGCTTGGCTGGCGAGAATCAGTCCCAGGTTCACGAATGCCTGTGCGTATTGTGGATTGTTTTCCGTAGCCTGACGGAACAGTTGCTCCGCCTCCGTGCTTTTGCCAAGTTTCCCGTACAAAACACCCAGATTGTTTTGCGCTTCTGCGTATTGCGGGTCCAGTGCGATCGCTGTCTTAAATTGCGTCTCTGCCTCGGTTGTTTTTCCTGCCTGCAAATTCAGGAAGCCAAGCTGATTGTGCGCCGGCGCAAAGTTCGCATCCAGTTGGATCGCTTTCTCCAATGCGTTTCGCTCTCGCTGGTAATCGCGTCTCCTGTCGAGCGCAAGTGCTAGATCATAGTAGGTGCGGGCGTTGTTAGGATCTTCCGCAATAGCTGCCGTGTACAGATCGATGGCCCCCTGCACATCACCCGTCTGTAGATCTTCATTCGCCTGATTGGCCTTCACTCCGGCAACGTCTTGTCGAACCGTCTGCTGCTTCTGCTGCTGAAATACGTTTAACTCCTGCTTCGCCTGGTCCTGCTTCCCCAAAGATCGGAGTACAGCAGCCAGTTGGAAGCGGGCAGCGCTCGACCCTGGCTCCAATTGGAGGGCCCGTTCCAATTGTTCTCGAGCCTGCGCGGGCTTTCCCATCTTCGCTTCTACAAAGCCGAAATTGTAGCGTGCCTCATAGTCGTTGGGCTTCAGGGCAACCGCCTGCCGTAACAGCGGCTCGGCGGCAGCATAATCGCCCAAGCCCCGGTCCACCACACCGGAAAGGTAGAGCGCATCGAAGTTGTGCGGCTTACGGCGGAGATACTCCTGGATCAGCGGTCGTGCGGTCGCAAACTGGGCAAGGATGATTAAAGCTTTCACATCCGAAACACGGGCTACATCATCGGATGGATCAAGATGCAACGCCTGCTGAAACTCCTTTGCGGCTTCACCATATTGGTTTTCCTGGGTGTACACGACACCGAGATTCAAATGGGCCTGAGCATCGGCGGGGTTCGCCTTCACGATCGCCGACAATATCCGTATCGCCTGTTGCGGGTTGTTGTTCTTGGAGTAAGCAACGGCTAGATTCAGTTGCAAAGCTTCATCCGGCGGCGCATCGAGTAAGTAGTTGATTGCGGCAGAATATCTTTTTTCAGCAATCAGGGTCTTGGTCAACCCGTCGAGCGCTGGAATGGATTTCGGATCCAGCGTGAGTACGGTTTTGAATTCCTGGATCGCGGCTTCTCTTCGGTGCAACTGACTTAGCGCCATCCCAAGCGCGAGGTGGGTTTGCGCGCTGTCGGGCTTCAACTGCGCCCCGGCCTTCAATTGGTCCAGAGCTCGTTCGGCATAGCCTTTCGTCAACAATGTAATGCCCAGATCGTAATGACTTTCCCATGAGTTCGGTTCCAGGCGCAGTGCAGATTCAAAAGCCGCCGTCGCGCAGGAGAACTGGTTGCGCTTGCCAAAATATGCACCGAGTGCGTCATACGCGCCTGCAGACGGTTGCGAAGAGATTGCTTGCTCGATAGCCGCCGGACCTTTGCAGGCTGTTTGATTTTGCGCCGGGGCCGTGCTCGGCGCAGTCACCAACACTGCCAGAATGAGAATCCACGGAACTTTTGAAAAGCGATACTTACATGCCTGAGCGAATCTTTTCGAGCTCCCGTGTGCCCAGCTTTCCGGTATCGGCAAAACGGGGACAGGTCCAAACCTCACCGTGCGCAGGGTTATTGGCATGCAATATCTCGTTTCAATCTCATGCACTCCATCTCACGAGTTTGTATAATACGGCCAGATGTCCTTATCGGCAACGATACATCGTTCGCTTTCGTCTGGAATTAGCGGCGTTTTCATGCCTCTCCGAGGAATTTACGCGGCGAAGGATTCGGCCTGTAATTTCAACGACATTCCGTATTGCCACATGACCTTTGTCTTCTAAATGATGGGATATTTCCGTCCTCTCTCACGTTGTGCCCGCACTAGCGTGGCTTTAGCGCCCTTCCTCCTGCTGTGTTCGACTTTCAATTGTTCCGGTCAAATGGGTGTCGCCACCGGCAGCGGTGCGGTGGTCCCGCCCAAACCGCTGCCTGCCGGAATCAAGCCGCCTGTGGTGCGCTATCAGGACCTCGCGAAAGCGGCTGGATTGACCGGAGTAGAGGTTTCCGGAGCTAACCACGACAAGCAATATATTGTTGAATCCACTGGGACCGGCGTCGTAATCTTCGACTACGATAATGACGGACTGCCCGACATTTTTCTGGTGAATGGCGGCCAATTCCACGGCAGCAAGATCGAACCGGCACAGTTCTTCCTATATCGCAACCTTGGCGGTTTGAAGTTTGAAGACGTGACCGAAAAAGCAGGGCTGACACATACAGGTGGGTGGGGGCAGGGTGCGTGTGCGGGCGACATAGACAATGACGGCAATACAGATTTGTTTGTAACGCAATGGGGACAGAATGTTCTCTATCGCAACCAGGGCAACGGAACTTTCAAGGATGAGACCCGGTCGCGTGGCCTGGCTAGCCCGCCACGTTGGAGCACCGGTTGTGCGTTTTTTGACTTCAACCGCGATGGCTTCCTGGATCTTGTTGTGGCCCACTATGTCGATTTCAATCCCGCACAGACACCTCATCCTGGCGAGAAATCTGAATGTCAATGGAAGGGCGTACCCGTGCTATGCGGGCCGCGAGGGTTACCCGGGGAAACCATCTCTCTCTATCAAAATGATGGCCACGGGCATTTCACGGACGTCTCCAACAAAATCCATATCACAACGCCCAAACTGTACTACTGCTTTACTCCGTTGATTGGAGACTTCGATAATGATGGCTGGCCTGACATTTACGTGGCGTGCGACTCCACCGCGAGCCTCTACTTCCATAACCTGGGCGGAAAGTCCTTTGAAGAAATTGGTGTGCAGTCCGGAGTGGCCTACAACGAAGATGGCAGAGAACAGGCCGGCATGGGCGTCGCGACTGCAGATTTCAGACATCACGGGCTGCTCGATATCTTCAAGACAAATTTTGCCGACGATACACCGACCTTCTATCTCAACGAGGGAAAGAATGATTTTGCCGACGCGACCACCGACAGCGGTCTCGCCGTTACGGCAAAGTATGTGGGCTGGGGAACCGCAGCGCTGGACTTCGACAATGATGGCTGGAGCGATCTGATCTTTGCATCTGGCCATGTCTATCCGGAAGTGGACAATGGACACACCGGCGAGACATTCCTCCAGCCGCGCCAACTGTTCTGGAACCGCAGGGATGGACAGTTCTTTGACATGTCCGCACTCGCTGGCCCAGGTATTTGCGCAACGCACTCTTCACGCGGACTGGCCATCGGCGACCTGGACAATGATGGTCAACAGGAAATCGTCATCGTGAACATGGGAGAACCTCCTTCCTTGCTCAAGAATGTCGCCCCTCCGCTGGGCCACTCCATATTGATCCGCGCCGTAACGTCCACAGGTAGCGACGCCATTGGTGCCCGCATCACTGTGGGGTCCGATGCACACACGCAGATCGACGAGGTCCGCAGCGGCGGCTCCTTTATGTCCCAGAACGATTTCCGGCTGCACTTTGGACTGGGGAAGGCAACTGCCACAAACGTTTCGGTCCGTTGGCCGGACGGCAGGATAGAGAGCTTCCCTGGGATTGCTGCCGGGCAAATCGTGACGATCCAGCAAGGTAAAGGCATCATTCGCAAACAGCCTTTTACCCGCCCCAATCCATAGCCCCCACTCCGCTACCTGCGGGTGCATACAAGAAAAATCTTCCGCGCTTTCATTGTGGCGTTTGCATCCCATACTCTTTGCGCACGGGAGGAGGTGTGGCTCGGCTCAACCCGGCGTACTTGTCCGCCAGCGCGGTCTCTCCAAGGCGCCTGTATATCTGCTCGAGCAATGCGTATACCTGCAAATTGATGACCCCTCCGGTGCGCTCCGGCAGGCTGTCCGCTTTCTCGGCGTCGCGCCTCGCAGCCCGATAGTGGTGCATCTGAAGATTCACCTTCGCGCGTTCATACCATGTATCGCGCACCTGCGGAACCAGCTTAACGGCCCGGTTCAGGTGTGCCATGCTGTCGGCCAGTTGATTTCGCTTCTCGAGAAACACTCCATAGTTGTAATCAAGAAAAGCATCGAAATCGGGTTCGTCTTGAGCCTCCTGATTGGCTGCCAATCCTTTCCTATATGCAGTCTCGGCCGCTTCGATCTTACCCAGCGGCTCCAGGTTCAAGGCAAGGTAGTCCCATCCGGATGGATTTGCCGGGTCGAGGGCAACAACTTTCTCGAAATGCTTGACCGCTTCCGCATGCAGCTTCGCGCGGTCGTCGATTGCACCCGCCTGAAACTGCGCATCGGCATTCTCGGGGTTTATACGGCAGGACTTCTCCAGCAATTCCAAGCCCTGCTGGGATTGGCCCTTCATGTCAAGAATCTGTCCGCGAACAGCAAGTGCTGCAGGATCCTCGGCATTCTTCTGCATTGCGATTGCCGATAGCTCGTCAGCCTGCTGATATTGTTCCTGGTCTATCAAGAACCTCGCAAAGTATGCGTAGCCTCTGGAATCGTCCGGTTTAAGCTGGATGTACTGCGAAAAAGCGGTTTGTGCTTCGTTCACTTCTCCTTGCGCAGCCTCAATGCGCGCTCGCGCCAGCAGCACATCCGGACATCTGGAATTCGAAGCTTCTAGTGGCATGACTCGTGCCGCCGCCGCACTCACTCTGTTCCGCGCAAGATCTTTTGCAGCTAGTTGCAATTGAGGCGCAACTCCAGAGCAGGAAGCCGAAAGCGCGGCCGTTGGCGCCGTGAGAGAGACAAGCACCGTGGTGCATAAGTACCGCATCTCCGCCCTCATCGTTCACTCCTCGGTTATTTTCAGTATCTGATCTGCCTTTACATCGTGCAGCCTCTGTACTGTGCCGCTCGGCCACTTCAACTCTATCTCCTTGATCACCTTGTCGTGCCCCAGACCGAAATGCACCCGCTTGTCCGAGGAGCTTGCATAACTTCCGGCTGTCGTTACCTCGTTGTATTGTTTCAGCCCCGACTGCCCAGTGACCCTGATCTGCGTTCCTATCCCGTCGCGATTGCTCTTCACGCCGATGGTTTCAATCAATATCCAGTGGTTGTTCCCGGTGGAAGTGTTGTAGAGCAGTTCTGCGGGACTGCCGATTGCTGAAACGACTACGTCGATGCGGCCGTCATTATTGAGATCGCCGAAGGCGCTACCGCGGTGCGCTGCGCGTAGCCTCATTGCCGCGCCAGCCCGCGCACTGACATCCTTAAAGGTTCCATCTCTTTGGTTCTTGAAGACCGAGTTGGACTGGCGATAGTGCTGCTGCGGATCGATACTGGCGTTCTCGCTGACATGGGAATTTGCACTGAACAGGTCTTTGTAACCGTCGTTGTCGAAGTCGTAAATTCCATTCCCCCATCCACTCTTCTTGAATGTGGCGAAGCCCATTTTGGCTGCGTACGTATCGGGATTAAACAATCCATCTCCCTGATTGTCATAGAGCTGAAATGTTTCCCCTCCCAGATCGGTCACAAAAATGTCGGGGCGTCCGTTGTTGTTCCAGTCGCGAAAATCCACGCCCATGCTTGAGACCGGAACGCCATCCTGCGTGAAAGCCACAGCGGACTCTACCCCAACCTCATCAAACCGTTTCCCCTTCCGGTTCCGGAAAAGGAAATTACGCTCGTTGTCATTGGCCACGAAAATATCCATCCACCCGTCGCCATTGTAGTCGGCGATCGCCACCCCCATGCCCTTCCCCACTTGCTGCGATATCCCTAGTTTGGTGGACACATCCGTGAACGTCCCATCACCATTGTTGTGATACAGAATATTTGGCTCACCGCTATAAAGCGATGGCGGACAAGAAAGGCGCTTGCCCAGTGCGCCACAAACGCGCGAGTTTAGCGGGGTCCAATCCACGTAGTTGGTGACGAACAGATCGAGACGCCCGTCATTGTCGTAGTCAACCCAAGCGGCAGAAACGGATAACAATTTCTTGCCATGGGCGTCCTCCCCCGCGACGCCTGCGTGCGAAGTCACATCCGTGAAGGTCCCATTGTGGTTGTTGTGGTACAGAATGTTTCGGTTCACTCCTGTGACATAAATGTCCGGCCAACCGTCGTTATCATAATCTGCCACCGCAACTCCCATGCTGTAACCCTCGCCTTGCAAGCCCGCGCGATCCGTAACATCCGTAAAAGTCCCGTCATGGTTGTTGTGGTACAGCCGGTTGTAGAAGCTGGGATTTTCCTTGCTCAACCCTGGAATCGTCGCGCCATTGGTGAGAAATATGTCCAGATACCCATCGTTATCGTAGTCGAATAGAGCTACACCTCCAGGGATACTGTCGATGATCGGTTTGTCGGCGGTAGTGCCGTTCTTCAGAATGAAATGAACGCCGGAACCCGGCTGACGATTTTCAAAGCGGATCTGCGAGGATGCATCGGGTCTCTGCTGCGCAAGCAACGAAAATCCCGGAACTATTAGTAGAAACAGCAGCAGGCGTCTGTGCGGCAATGAACCGATGCATTCCCAGAAGGTGGGTGTTTGTTGCGAGCATGTGGCCCACGTTTCCTTCATAGAATTCCCAACCCGGATAAAAGCCAGCAACCAATCAGCACATTAAACCAGCTTCTCAATACCTCTAGCAACCTGTTGGGCCTGTAAGAGGCTGGCCTGTTTATTGGGATGGATGTTGTCTGAATACATATCCGGGTGCTGCAGGATGAGCGCGTGCATATCATCCAGAGGAATGTGCTTCTGCGCCACAATCGCTGCGGTAATCGCATTGCGTGCATTCACGCGGGCATTGCTGGTCCATGCCGGATCGTCTTTTTCACGGGTGTCACATTTGCCCAGATCAGCTTTGCCCCTGGGGCATACCTGCGCAAGTCCTGAATAAAAATCGGAAAGGCTTGCTTGAATTCGGCTTCCGTATAGCCCCATCCGTGCATGCCGTTGTTGAAATGGATGACACAAAACGTCACGTGTTCCAGCGCAAAGAACTCCTTGAGCTGCGCAGCCAATCGTGGATCGCCAACTGAAGCAGAGGTTGCAAACAGATATGCATTTGCTTTAGGAACTTGTTGAAATAGGTAGTCTGTCTGCGGCGTTGCACAGGGTTTGTTCGTCTAAGGGGTATGCGTGGAGACGAGCGGGTTCAGGATGGGATGTTCAGCTATGTTTCGTTGGAGCAGCGAGTGCCA
>JAJZIF010000598.1 GCA_021810735.1 Acidobacteriota bacterium | reverse complement strand
AGGCCGCGTCCTCGCCATCATCCGTAAATTTTCGTAGCGGAATCACCGATGGCGGCTCGTAATAATTACGCTCGTCATTCTTGTATCTCTGCTATGGAGTGACCCTGTCAATTCCTGCGCATCTGTAGGGTTGTTTTTGCCGTTGTTCCAGGACACAGCCAGCAGCAGCCGGGGCAGGACTGCGTCGCGTAGGACCCGGCACGCTGGATGATATCACTGGAAGAGTTCGACTTACAGCGCGTACTCTGCGTTTATAAAGTCAAGATAGACAAAGGAAAGACACCATGGCCGAGACTCGCATCCGCGCGGCAACAACGCAAGATTTACCTCGCTTGACCGAGATTTACAACTACTATGTTCTTCACACTCCAATCACGTTCGATCTCGAACCATATACGGTGGAAGAGCGTGCAGCATGGTTGAACCAGTTCGCGTTTACTGGGCGGCATCGGCTGCTGATCGCGGAGGAGAACAACATCGTCGTCGGGTACGCCGGGACCACGCGATTTCGAGCCAAGGCTGCGTATGACACCACGGTGGAAGCGACCATTTATTGCGCTCCGGAAGCTGTTGGCAAAGGTATTGGCTGCACGTTGTTTGCAGCCCTGTTTCAGGCAATTGCACAGGAAGACATTCATCGCATCGTCGGCGGATATACGATGCCGAATGCCGGTTCTGCTTCCCTGCTTGAGACATTTGGGTTTCAGCCAGTGGGTGTTTTCCACGAAACTGGGCGAAAATTCGACCGGTATTGGGATGTCGCATTCATGGAGCGGCCTCTCCGGCTGCCAGATTCGGAGTGAGAGCGTTCTATGCCAACCAGAAAATCCGGGTCCAGATTGCTAGAATAGGCATGTGACTATTGATCTGACTATGGAAGTGGCCGCCCAGCCCGTCGAAACCGCGGCATTGGCCTCAAAACACATGAAAAAAGTCGGCTTCATCAGCCTGGGCTGTCCGAAGAACCTGGTCGACAGCGAAGTGATGATGGGGATCTTGTCCGAGGCTGGAGCGACCATGACTGCGGACGCGGCAACCGCGGATGTGCTGGTGGTCAACACCTGCTCGTTCATCGACAAGGCGAAGCAGGAATCGATCGATACCATCCTGGAAATGGCGCGGCACAAGACCGGCGGCAAAGCCACGCGCCTGGTTGTCGCGGGCTGCATGGTCGAACGGTATCGGGACGAAATCCGGAAAAATATTCCTGAGGTGGATGCCGTCGTCGGCACCGGTGAGCTGGAACAAATCCTCGCCGCAGCGGGTCTTGCTGCTCCGCCAACAGACTTCAGCCCCGCCTCTGCAGACTCGCCATTTCGTATATTGACGGTTGCCGAGGCCAACGTCGCACATCGCGCGGAAGGCAATCGCCGCGAGGCACAAGGACGCTTTTCCCGCGAGAACTGGGACGGCGCGATCGCCAGCCTGCCGAATTATCTGTACAACGAGAACACGCCGCGACTTCGCGCTACAGCGCGCAGTTCCGCGTATGTCAAAATCGCGGAAGGCTGCGACCATCCTTGCGGTTTCTGCATTATTCCGCAGCTTCGCGGTAAATTTCGTTCGCGAAGATTCGAGTCGGTGGTCGCCGAAGTCGAGCGGCTAGTGGCCGAAGGCGTGCAGGAAATCACGCTGGTCGGCCAGGACACCACCTGCTATGGCGAAGACTTCGGCATGAAAGACGGCCTGGCGCAGTTGCTCGATCGCCTGGCGCGCGTCGAAGGTCTGCGTTGGCTGCGTTTTTTGTACGCTTACCCCAACAAGGTGACGCCGGCGCTGTTCGATACCATGGCCCGGCACGAGAATATCTGCAAATACCTCGACGTGCCGCTGCAGCACGCGGCGCCCAATGTGTTGAAGCGCATGAAGCGCGGCGGCGGGGCCGACATCTTCCTGAAAATGATCGAGCGGGCTCGGGCGATCATGCCCGAAATCACGCTGCGCACTTCCTTCATCGCCGGCTTTCCAGGAGAGACGGACGCCGATTTCGAATTGCTGCTGGATTTTATTCGCGAAGCGCGTTTCGACTGGATGGGCGTGTTTGAGTATTCCGATGAAGAAGGTTCGGCCGCTCATGCGCTGGACGAAAAAGTTCCCAGGCGTACCATCTCCGCCCGCAAGCGCAAGCTGATGCGAAACCAATTGCAGGTCAGCCGCAAGGCGCGCGCGGCAGACATAGGCCGCAGCCTGGACGTGCTGGTGGAAGGCGAAAGCGCGGAAACGCCGCTGTTGTGGCAAGGGCGGGCCGCCATGCACGCGCCGGAGATCGACGGAAAAATTCTGATCAACGACTTTGGACCCTACGAGACTCTGCAGCCGGGAGGCTTCCATCGCTGTGAAATCACCGATGCCCACGATTACGACCTGGTCGCTCGGATCGTGGCATAAAAGTTTCATCGCGTCTCGAGATACACAAGAGATGAGTCATTCTGAGCGCAGCGAAGAATCCAGAAGAAAATGACGGTGCTTGCGAGGCAAATATCCTCTGGATTCTTCGCTGCGCTCAGAATGACAAACCATTGATATGTAACTACCGCCGTTACATTGTGAGACACTCTATGGCAAAAGAGAAAAGTACGAAGCTAACCGCTCTCCGGTGTCCTACCTGCGGCACGCTGGTGCTGCGAGATGACGAGGATTTTCCATTTTGCAGCGACCGCTGCCGGATCATTGACCTGGGCAAGTGGGCCAGCGGCGCGTATCGCATTTCTTCTCCGATCCTCGACCCGGAAGTGTTGGAGGGTCTGGACGACATGCACCGCAGTGGACACAACTCCGGCGATGACGAATAGATGACC
>JAJZIF010000597.1 GCA_021810735.1 Acidobacteriota bacterium | reverse complement strand
ACGACGGCGGCGTGGAGGAGATGAAGGTCTTCAATTCTCAGGATGGCCTCGCGATCAAGCTGGTCCACATCATGGGGATCAAGACAGGATTCATCACCGGGCGCAAGTCTCCCGCGGTGCAGCAGCGTGCCGAGGAACTATCGGTGGACTACGTCTACCTTGGCCAGGCGAGAAAAATGGCTGCGTTTGAAGAATGCATGCGGAAGGCAGGAGTGACGGAAGAGGAAGTCGCCTATCTCGGCGACGATCTGCCGGACATGCCGGTTTCCCAGCGCGCTGGATTGGCCGTCGCGGTTGCGAACGCCGCCCCAGAGCTGAAAGCGGTCTGCCACTACGTCACCCGCGCGGATGGCGGCAAAGGAGCAGCGAGGGAATTGGTCGAGCTGATCCTGAAGGCGCAGGGAAGATGGGAACAAGCCATTCCGCAAGCACTGGCATAAGCCGGCAGACACTGTGGCGAGATCGGAAGCGGTTCTGATTTCCGGCTCGCAACAGCACAGATTATCCGGGGTCATGCACGATGCTGCGCGATAACGAGATGCGCGCCAATACGCGGTGGACCGCTCCCAGCACCTCGGCTGGAAGAATCGACGTCAGACATTTTTTCTTTTGATCGATGCATGTCTCCAGGTCGCAGCCCCAGCAGTCGGTGCGGTGGTAGATCACTTCGTGCTGGCTGCCCCACGGAAACCACGTGCGAGGCCGGTTCCGCGCGGAGAAGACAGGGACGCATGGAGTGCCGACGGCGGCGGCCAAATGCATCGGACCGCTGTCGTGGCCCAGAAAGAGCCGGGCGCGCACCAGCACGGCGGCGGACTCGCGCGGAGCGAGTCGCCCGCATAAATTGACGGAGCGGCCAGCCCAGGAAGCGGCTGCGGATTCGCTCACCGCGGATTCCCCGTTCGCTCCGATCAGCACCAGACCGAATTGCGGCAGCTCCGTCGCCAGAATACCCAGCACGCTGCGCCAATTTTCCTGGCCCCAGTCCTTGGCCTGCACCTTTGTGCCGACGCTGCACGCCAATAGCGGTCGGCCTTGCACCGGCTCCAATGCTTCGGCTGCGCGCCGGTGCTCGTCCAGCGTCAGGCCAAGGTCCCAATTTGCAGCATCGTCGAGATCGATTTTTCCCAGACCGCGCAGCGAGCGGGCAAGCCGGGCCGCTTCCGGCTCATACGATTCGGTCTCCGCGTCCAGCCGATTGGTGCGTGCATCGCGCGCCAGCGGCAGTCCGACGATTTGAGGAATGCCGCAGAGACGGAAGAATGCGGCATCGCGCAGCACCTCGCCAGCCTGGCGGCGCGGCGTCAGGTAGACCAGCACCTGGGCGCGGTAGGCGCGAATTTGCCGCTGCAGCGTGATCAGCTCACCTAGGCTGCGCGTTGCGATGGGATAGCGCATGAAACTATGGACCAGGCCGGAGCCTTCCAGCACGGAAAATGCGCCCGGAGCCTTGCTGTGCACGGGAATGTTGGTCAGCAGGCAGCGTTCGGCATTGCGGTAGGCACGCGCAACCTGATGGAAGCAGGGCAACGCCACGACTGTGTCGCCCAGACTTCCCAGCCGATAAATCAGAACGCGTTCGATACCATTCTGCATAGGAGGGGGGAGCTTACTTCCTAAATTCGATGTTGAAGTAGCCGTCTGCGCGAGGCATTTTGTTAGGAGAAGCGACCGATCGTTCCACTGCAGGACCAACCTGATCGAAAATTCGCTCTACTTAAATATCCCATGCTACTGCGCGGCTGTTGCCGAAAAAGATCGATTTCTCTTTTGGATGCAAGGGGTCCATTGCCATGTACTCAACCTGCCGCCAATCCAGTCGTTTATAATCATGACATGTCGATTGTGCGCGATATAGCTGCCGTTGCCAAAGGGATGAGCGTCACCTTTGGGGAAATCTTCCAGCCGACTGAGGTGGAGAACTACCCGGATGGCCCCGGACCCATGCGCGGCGCGAAGTTTGAAGAGCGGTACCGCGGCAAGCATGTGCTGCAACGCGATGAAAATGGGCTGGAAAAATGTGTGGCATGTTTCCTCTGCGCAGCTGCGTGCCCATCCAACTGCATCCACATCGAGGCCGCGGAAAACACAGCCGAGCAGCGCATTTCCAGCGCCGAGCGCTACGCCAAGGTCTATAACATCGACTATAACCGCTGCATCTTTTGCGGATATTGCGTCGAAGCCTGTCCGACGGACGCCATCACGCATGGACACGGTTTTGAATTGTCCTCGCTGAACACCACCACCCTGGTGATGCGCAAAGAAGACCTTCTGGCTCCGATGCCGGGCTCCCCGGCAAAGCTAGATTCTTCCACTCGATAACTGATAATACACGCAATCGTTAAGATAGAGCCGAGTGCCTCAGGTCTCGTCGTTGAGACAAGGGTGTGTACGCTGTTAGGAGTCTCCAATGCAAACTTTTTCTGAGGTGTTACGAGATCGAGTGATCGTCTACGACGGCGCCATGGGCACCAGTATCCAGAAGCATGCCCTGACCGTCGACGATTATTGGAAGAAGGAAGGCTGCAACGAGCTGCTCGTGCTCAGCCGGCCCGACGTGATTCGCGGCATTCATGCCAGCTTTCTGGACGTAGGCTGCGATGTCATCGAGACCGACACGTTTGGCTCCTCGCGCATTGTGCTGGCGGAGTATCAGCTCGAAGACAAGACACGCGAACTGAATATTGTTGCCGCGCAGCTGGCAAAAGAAGTCGCCGCGCAATATTCCACGCCGCAGAAGCCACGCTTTGTCGCCGGCTCCATCGGACCTACGACCAAGCTGCCGTCGCTCGGGCACATTTCCT
>JAJZIF010000596.1 GCA_021810735.1 Acidobacteriota bacterium | reverse complement strand
CAAGCAAGAGAAAAAAACCATCAACCCAAATGTAGCAATCGAGTTAGGATACGCGCTTCATGCTCTCGGTGACAGGGCCTTGCTGATGGTATTGAACGAGCATTATGGCGGGCGAACCGATCTTCCATTCGACCTGCAATCAAAAGCAGGCCCGATTATTTTCGGCCTGTCTCCAGACGCTGATAAAAATGCGATTGATGCTGCTACAAAAAGGTTGAAGTCAGAACTGAGAGATGCACTGAAACTGCAAATAGATAATCATGTTGAGAACATCCGTCAGCAGACGCCATTTCCGGCTGCTGAGTCGAAAGATGGTCCGGCAAGATTTCGTCAGCCCAATGAACCCCTTGGCATTCGCTCGAATGGGGTTCCTTTCGGCCTAGATGCGGAGGATCCGATCTTTCTTGCAAAAGGGCCTGCGCTATGGCTTCGGCTCATGCCTGCTACAAATCCCGGAAGAACCTGGCCTCCTCATGTGTTAAAAGAGAATGCTCTACGCAGCAGTAATTTTGCACTCATGCCATTTTATGTATTCGAGAGCTCTCATGGTCTCAGAGCTGAAGATGGCTATGGCATCTTCACACAGTCCTACGCTGAACCGCACGAGGCCATTTCCATTGCTTTCGCCTTTGAAACAGGGGAAATCTGGAGTATCGATACCTTATTTCTGTCCAATGGTAAAAAGATCATTCCGTTTCCCGAACCGTATTACAACAAGAGCCTACAAAATTACACGAGATTCCTTACTAGTCTTGGCATAGACCCGCCCTACCGATGGATCTGCGGTATGACAGGAGTAAATGGGTATTGTCTGGAGGTTCCTGTGCGCTCTGGGCACATCAGGCCAGGCCCAGACCCGCAATGTTTGTCGTCCGACATCATCGCTGAAGGGCGATATGACGGAGCGCAGACACCGACCCGCGCGCTGGTTTCGTTTTTTAATAAGATTTTTGAAAAATGTGGCCTCCCGCGTCCTGACCATTTACCGACATCCTGAGAACAGGATCTCAGATATTTCCAACGGCACGTTCGGGAAGGTCACCCGTGCCTACATTACACTAGACGATACACGCTGCACTAATTTTCCCGGAAAGATCGGCATGTGAACGAACCATCCACCATCGTCATCCTCGATTTTGGCTCCCAATATACGCAATTGATCGCGCGGCGGATTCGCGAGCAAAATGTATATTCTGTCGTGCTGCCGTGTACGGCGTCGCTCGACGCCATCGAACAACTGCATCCCGCAGGCATTATTCTTTCCGGAGGTCCCAGTTCGGTCTATGACGCCGATGCTCCGCCGGCGGATGCGCGCGTGCTGGCCATGGGCGCGCCAGTGCTGGGCATTTGCTATGGCCTGCATTTCATCCTGCACGAACTCGGCGGCAAGGTGCGCTCTGCCGATCACCGCGAATATGGCCATGCCGATGTCGAAATTGTTGGCGCGACTGCACTGTTTGAAGGTCTTCCATCCCATCTGCAAGTCTGGATGTCGCACGGCGATGAGGCGCTGGGGCTGCCTGCCGGCTTTTCTCTCACTGCCAAAACCTCCAACGCTGTGGCTGGTATTGCGGACGAGTCGCGCCGCATCTGGGCGGTGCAGTTTCATCCGGAGGTCCATCACACGCGGCAAGGAACCGAGTTGCTGCGGAATTTTCTGTTCCGCATCTGCAAGGTCGCGCCGGACTGGACCCCGGAACATTTCATCCAGACCACGGTAGAACGCATCCGAGCCCAGGTTGGCGACGGCCACGCCATCTGCGGCTTGTCGGGCGGCGTCGATTCCTCCGTGGCCGCCGTGCTGGTCGATCGCGCCATCGGCAAACAACTCACCTGCGTCTTCGTCGACAATGGCGTGCTGCGCAAAGACGAGTTCCGCAAAGTCCAGGAAAATCTGCGCGGCAAGCTTGGCTTGAATGTGGTCGCCGTCGATGCCGGCCAGCAATTTCTTTCGCTGCTCGCTGGAGTGTCCGATCCGGAAACAAAACGCAAGATCATCGGCGGCGAATTCATCGCTGTCTTCGATCGGGAGGCCCACCGCATCGCCCAGCAAACCGGCTCGGTCGACTGGCTGGTGCAGGGAACCCTGTACCCCGACGTGATCGAGTCCTCGTCTGTGAAGGGGCCTTCGCAGACCATCAAGAGCCATCACAACGTCGGCGGCCTGCCCGAGACCATGAAGTTGAAATTGATCGAGCCCTTGCGCGATCTGTTTAAAGATGAGGTCCGCCGCATCGGGCGCGATCTGGGCATGCCGGAGGATATTTTGCAGCGGCAGCCGTTTCCCGGTCCCGGATTAGCCGTGCGCATCGTTGGCGAGGTGACACCGGAGCGCGTCGCGATTCTGCAGGAAGCCGACGAAATTGTTGTGCATGAAATTAAGACAGCGGGGCTGTATCGCCAGATCTGGCAATCGTTCGCCGTGTTGCTCCCGGTACGAAGTGTCGGCGTCATGGGCGATCAGCGCACCTATGCCTACACCTGCGCCATCCGCGCCGTGACCTCCGAGGATGGCATGACGGCGGATTGGGTTCCGTTGCCGTATGAGGTGCTAAAGCGCATTTCCAGCCGCATCGTCAATGAGGTGAAGGGAATCAATCGCGTGGTGTACGACATCACTTCCAAGCCGCCCGGCACCATCGAATGGGAGTAACCCAGCATGGATGAACTACAGGCAAGAGAGCATTGGCAGCAGATCTACTCGACACGTCAAGAGCAGGAACTGAGCTGGTTCGAGGATACTCCCGGCATTTCTCTTGAGCTTCTGCTGACGCCTCCATTGGACCAGGATGCATCGGTGCTCGAT
>JAJZIF010000595.1 GCA_021810735.1 Acidobacteriota bacterium | reverse complement strand
ATCTTCCACTGGCTTCAGCCATTCCTCGTCCGAGCTGTCCTGCACGAGTTCTTCGAGTACCTTGTAGCCCCGCTCAACCAAATCCCTGCTGTAGCCGATATCAAAATGCTGGCCCGTATCGGTTTCGCCCATCGTTGTATTTCTGACATCAGTGGGTATACCGAGAAACTGACTGAACAGGTTGATCGTTTCGCCGATGTGGCGATAGATGAACCCGATGGACGCTGTTCTGTCGTTCAACCGTAAGCCGGAATTTTGTTGCGTAATCCGGCTAAACGAGAATGAACTCGTATATTGATTTTGCTTAACGATTTCAAGTAATACGTCTTTCTGCATGGGTTGTCCTCCTCATGGACGTTTGGTCGTTGGTAGGTTGTCTGATTCTGCCGGGTGCCCCAGGTTCGCGAAGCTAACCTGGGTTGAGTCTTGCCCACTCCCACACCTGAGGTGTCTTCCGCCTACCCACCAAAAACATTCTTGTTCAAAAACTTGTTCCGGAACTTGCCGTTGGGATCGTGCTGCGCCATGAGCGTCCGATAGTCCGGCATCTTCGCGTACAGAGAGTCGATGTGGGACGGAGCCATGGTGAACATCTTGGCCCAGTGCGGCCGGGCGTTGAAAGGCGCAAGCGCCGCTTCAATCTTTGGCAGGACCTGCTTGACCGCGGGCCATTCCGGCTTCCAGGTGAAATGGATGGTCATCGATGGTTGGCGATAGCAGGGGCTCAGCCAGAAATCGTCGGCGTCAATCCTGCGCAGCTCCGTCACAAAAAGCAGCGGCGTAATCTCGTCGCGCAGTTTCTCCACCGCGAGGATCGCCGGATAACCCTGCTCGTGCGGTACGAAGTACTCGGTCTGCAGCTCGTGACCGCTGCTTGGCGTAAACCCGATGCGAAAGTGCGGCAGCCGCTCAAACCACGGGCCCGGCACGCCCATCTGCTCGGTTGTGCTCTCCGCATCGTGGCCTGTGATGGGATGGAGTTTTCTGGTGGCGCGCGTGGCCCCATAGAACTCCGGCGGCATGGGCGCGGCCTTGCCCGCCTCCACCCGCCGCTTGATCCAGACCTGGTCAATGCGATGCTTCTGCCAGTCAGTAAAAAGACTGACGCTGTAACCGCTGGCGAAGATCGCTTCCAGATTGTTCTCCAGCTGCGATATGGGCAGGTTTTCATAGACGACCTGCGTCATGTCATAGGTCGGCTCCACGTTCAGCGTCAGGCTCGCCACCACGCCCACCGCCCCCAGGTGGACGACCGCGCCTGCAAAACGATCGCCATCTTTCGCGCGGGACAAATGCAGAAGATTTCCGTCCGCCGTCACGGCTTCCATGCCCGCCACAGCCGTGGCCAGGTTGCCGTTTTTATTGCCCGAGCCATGGGTCGCCGTCGCGCATGCGCCTGCCACCGTGATCTCCGTCAGGGAAGCAAGATTGTGCAGCGCATAGCCCTGTTTCTGCAGATACGGGGCGAGTTGATCGTAGGTGACGCCTCCCCCCACCGTAACGGTACGGGCCGCCGCGTCGAGCTCCATGGAATCCAGATGCTGAAGAGAAATCTGCTCGTGGCTGCTGTCCGCGATCCGATTGAAGGAGTGTCCCATGCCGAGCGCCTTCACCTTGCCGCTCTGCTTGATCAGTCGCTGCAACTCCTGCACGGACTGCGGAGTATAGAGCCGTTCCGTGCTGTAGGTGTAATTGCCGGACCAGTTGGTGCGCGGGCCGGTCTGCGCCTCGGCGGACGCGAAACGCGACAGCACCGTGCCGGTGAGAAGCACGCCCGAAGACTTCAAAAATTCTCTCTTGTCCATTTCGCCATCCAGAGCAGAGCTCGCCATCCAGAGCAGAGCTGCGAAAATAACAAACCCATCCTACTCGAACAACGCGGGCTTCATTCGAGCCAGGGGATTCAGGCCGTTTGCCCACTTCGCAGCGTGATCATGGTCAGCTCTGGACGGCAATAAAAACGAAACGGCACGCCGACGCTGCCAATGCCGCGATTGACGTAGAGTTGCAGGCCATTGCCCAGCGAAAAAAGTCCCTCGACGTATTTGCGGCCCAGCTTAGGCAGGTACAGCGGTCCAATCATCGGCAACCGAATCTGCCCGCCATGGGTATGGCCGGAGAGCATCAGGTCCACGCCTCCGTACTGGACCACGTGGTCGGCATAATCCGGCTCGTGCGCCATCAGGATCACCGGCTCGCGGGCGGACTGCAAACCGCGCGGCGCCGAAAGGTTCAGGTCCGGCGCGCTGACGCCGACGTCCTTCACTCCGGCCAGCCACAGTCGCGCGCCTCCGCGTTCAAAGGGCACGTGAGCATTGGCCAGCACGCGGTGCCCATGCGACTCCAGCGCGTTGGTGACAATCTCCGGCCCCACGGTCGCGTCATGATTGCCCAGCACACACCAGCGCTCCTTGCAATCGATGCCGGCAAGAGTTTCCGCGCAGGGAAAACTCATTTCCGCGTCACGCCAGCCCGACTCCGGCCCTTCGCTGATAAAGTCCCCTGTCATCAGCACCAGATCGGGAGCTTGCCGGTTCACCTGGGCCACAACTTCCCGGATGAAATACGGCTCCGTGTATTGCTCGTAATGCAAGTCGGACAGCTGCGCGATGCGAAGACCATCGAGCGCCGGAGAGAGCCGCGCCAGCGTGACGGTACGATGCGTAATTTCCAGATGATGACGTTCAAACTCGCCAGCATACGCAAGCAAACCGGCCGAACTGGCGCCTGCAAGCTGCAGAAAACGGCGGCGGGTCAATCGGGTTGTGAAGCGTTCGGGCAATATCTTCTAGGATAGTTCATCGCCCTG
>JAJZIF010000594.1 GCA_021810735.1 Acidobacteriota bacterium | reverse complement strand
TTGCCGTCGACGGAAACAAACGTCACTTCGCGCCCGCACTTCGCCAGTTGCTCGGCCGCATGCAGCACCGCATGGTGTTCGATCGTCGTCGTGATCAAATGATCGCCCGGCTTGGTCGCGCCAAACAGCGCGAGATTGTCGCTTTCCGTACCCCCGCTGGTAAAAACAATCTCTGCCGGACGACAATGCAACAGTGCCGCCACGCTAATCCGTGCCTGCTCCACCGCTCCGCGTGCCCGCTGACCAAAGGAGTGCACCGAACTGGCATTCCCGAAGCGTTCCAGGAAATATGGCCGCATAGCCTCAAAGACCTCCGGCAGCAGCGGCGTCGTCGCGTTGGCGTCCATGTACACACGGCGCATTGTCAAGAAACTCCTAACTATATTGTACGGCGACCCGCTCCCAATCGCGTTACTGCAAGAACTGCGCGACCTTTTCCCTCTGCGGCGGTGGCGTGAGCCAGCTAACCGCGAATAAACAGATCAGTGACGCCGCCAGCGCGGGAAAGATGGCATCTCTATGCACGAAAAGCGTGGACAGATGCCGGTGCACAAAGCCGATATCCCAGACCACGGTGACGAATGTGCCAGCCGCGATGCACGCAACTGCGCCGTACGAATTGATGCGACGCGAATAAAATGCTGCCAGTATTACCGGAGTAAGCGCGGCAGAATAAATCGTGTACGCGTAGAGAGCTTTTTCCAGAATTGACACCGTGTAGGCCCCTTGGACCAGCGCCCAGATGCCGAGCCCCACCACTACCAGGCGTGAAACTAGCAAAATGCGCCGATTGCTGGCGCCAGGCTGCATATAGCGCAGGAAAACATCGTTTACCAGATTGGTTGCGGGGGAAAAAAGGTAATTGTTTGCCGTGGAGATAACCTTGGCAAAAACGGCGCCCAGCAGCAGCGCGCCCAGTAGCGTAGGTAGCCCATGCGTTGCCGTATAGGCGATGATCTCGCGTGGACGCTGGCTGACTTCCCCCGTCCTGTACAGAGCCGATCCGATGACCGCGATGGCAACAATGATCGTTTCCAGAATCACTGTGCCGATGATCCAGCCAACCACGGCGACGCGCGCATCTCTTTCAGATTTTGCAGAGAAAAACTTCTGATACATCGCCTGGTTGCCCAGCATCAGTAGCATCGTTGGCAGAAAAAACTCCATGGCGCGCGCGAACGAGATCGAGCCGAGTGCCTGGAAATGTGTCGCCGGAAGCGAGGCATGCAGACCAGCTATACCTCCCGCCTGATGCAGCAAAATCGGCAGCGAGATCAGCAGGGCCACCGTAACCAGCATGCCGATGGCGACATCCATATACGCAACCGAGGCCATACCAGCCAGGGCGGTAAAAACGATGACGAACGCCGCGATGATGTACATGCCCATGGTGCTGGTGATGGCTGCAGGGAAGATCAAGTGCAAGATGTCCCCACCGCCCCGCAACTGATAACTGGCGATGGCAGTGTATGCGAATAGGATGGCAACGACTCCGAGCACGCGGGCAGTCTGGTTATAGCGGGCTTCAAGCAAGTCGGGAATTGTGTATTGGGCGAATTTTCTGGCCCTCGGCGCGATGAAATAGATCAATAGAAGTCCAGCCCAGCCGCCCGCGGGTTGCCACAACGCGGCGAACCCGTTGCGATACGCGTTTTCCGCTCCGGCAAACAAAGAACCTGCCCCAATCCACGAAGACAGCAACGTGAAAACCAGCACAAACGCGGGCAGAGATCGGCCTGCAAGCAGATAGTCGGCCTTCGTCTTGACGCCGCGGAGCTGCGACATAGAGACGACCAGCAGCGTTAGGACAACGATGCCTAGGACCACGGCGTAGAGCGATGACATGAGCACCAGCCCCGAAAAAAGAGGTTATGAGGACCCGTCCAGTGTATAGAAGGCGCACGCGCGTTCTGTGCCAACCTCTTACCTGCGCTCAGCACCGGGCACACCCGTGCCGGGCAGGACACGCTCGATGGCGGCGGAGATTTGCGCGCTCTGCCGATGTGAAATCAACACCCGCTTGTTGCGCGAATGTCCTCCGGCGAGCACGACGATTGCAGTACGCGGGACACTGAAAAGTTCTGCAAAAATTCTCGAAGCTCTTCATTGGCGCGTCCATCGACAGGCGGAGAAGCCAGCGCAATCTTCAGCCTGCCATCCAGAACGCCAAGAATGGTCGTGCGTTTTGCGCGCGGTTGTACCCGCACCTCAAACACGGTTCCCTGCTGCGTGTCCCGTACCTTGACAGAAGATTCCACAATCATTTCGAAGGCCTCGCTCCGAAGATCGCCGTGCCGATCCGCACCAGCGTTGCACCTTCCTCAATCGCAACTGGAAAATCATGAGACATGCCCATCGAAAGCTCATTCAGGGCCAGCCTCGGATACCGGCGCGCAATAGAATCTCGCAGCAGGCGCAACTGATGAAAATAAGGTCGCACGCGTTCAATGTCGTCGACAAAGGGCGGGACCATCATGAATCCTTGCGCGTCAAGATGATGTAAATCAGGCAGCCGCTCAAGAAGTTGGTTCAGCTCGGCTGTGTCAGGAATGAAGCCGTGCTTCGACGCTTCCGGGCTCAGCTTAATCTCAATCGACATCGGCAGGCACTTGCCGGCCTCGGCAGCCGCCTGTTCGAGCCGCTCCGCAAGGCGAAGTGAGTCGACCGTATCGATGACGTCAAAAATCTGGACAGCACGCACAGCTTTGTTGGATTGCAATGGGCCGATGCAATGAATCTTGGCTGGCTCTGGACCGGTAAACAGGCCCGCAGCCGCCGCCAGCGCAACTCGTTTGCCGGCATATTCCTGGACGA
>JAJZIF010000593.1 GCA_021810735.1 Acidobacteriota bacterium | reverse complement strand
TCCAGCTCAAAGGAAGGCATTCGGAACTGAGTGTTCTTGTATCTGCAGACGGAGATGTGAGCCCCAACGATTTCCTCTTCGACCAGAGTCTGCTGGCCATCCAGAATGCGCGGGAGACCAATCTGGAAGATCTTACATCGCGCAACAAACACCTTCCGGACGCTGTCTATTATGATATTTTTCCGGGAGAACACTATCGATTGCTGCATGCGCTGGCCAGGAATTTGGGCAAGCGCAACATTGTCGAAATTGGGACCTACACTGGGATGGGTTCGGCGAGCCTGGAGCATGGCATGCCGGAATCCTGCAAGCTAACCACGTTTGATATTATCCCGTGGGGCGAGTTTCGCACGCATCTGGACGAGAGAAGCTTCGCAGAAGGGCGGGTCGTTCAGTTCCTTGAGGATATCTCTGATCCGAAGATGTTTGACAAGCATCTGGATTTGTTGAATCAGTCCGAGATTATATTCTGCGATGCGCCGAAGGACGGAGTTTTTGAGCCGAAATTTCTCTCCAATCTGACGCGAATCAAGCCAACATCATCGTGTCTGCTCATTCTTGACGACATACGGCTGCTCAACATGGTCGGGGTATGGCGGGCGATCCGGTCGCCGAAACTGGACATGACTTCGTTTGGACACTGGTCCGGAACGGGCCTGGTCGATGTGAGCAACGGCTTCCAATTCGAGGGCTGACGGACGGGTGGCAAGCCGCATCAGGTGGGAGGTGGGCTGGGCCAGTCGATGGATATCAAATCACATTGTTCAGTTTTCGACAGCGCAGCGTAAAAAGCTGAGCAGGCGACGAATCCGCGCTTAATTTTCACCTTTTCTTCGCTTTTTAAGTGTAGGCTGGTGGGCGAGGCGAATTCGGTTGAAAGAGATACCCGGTTTTGCCAATCTAAGTTGCCAGAAGGAGAAGAGAGATGAGCCTTGCCAAGTCGCTGTTGCCGGAGTTTGAACAGGAGTTTGCCAACACCCGCAAGATGCTGGAGCTGGTTCCAGATGAGAAGCTGGGTTGGAAGCCGCATGAGAAGTCGATGGAACTGGGAAGGCTGGCGTGGCATGTGTCGGATTTTCCGGAATGGTGCCGCGATACGCTGACGAAGCCGGGAATGTCGATTACGGCCGAGGATGCGAAGAAGTACCAGGATGTTTGGAAGGGAAAAACGCGCGCAGAGATGGTGGCGCGGTTCGACAAAGACCTGGTCGAGGCGAAGGCGGCGCTGACAGGTTCTGGCGACGAAGTGTGGATGGCGAACTGGAAGATGGACTGGATGGGCCAGACGGTGGTGGATATGCCGCGAAGAGCTGTTTACCGCAGCATGGTGATGAACCATATGATTCATCACCGGGCGCAACTGGGGGTGTACCTGCGGCTGCTGAACATTTCGATTCCAGGGATGTACGGGCCTTCGGCGGATGAGATGCCCGGCGCTTAAGACGATCTACAAAGAGGATCGGGAGAAAGAAATCCCACACTTTTTCTGAGAGCTGGACGGAGTGTGGGATATTCTGTTTCGGTTGAGCCAATCCGCCCTGGAGCGGATTTTCTGTTGCTGTGTGCCACCGGGTTCGGCAAGTGCGGCTGTATCCAAGCGGAAGAGCCGCGCCGGGTACTGTCGCTCGAGGGTACAGCTTCGGCGAATCCACCAAGGGCAAGCAAGGGGTTCCACATGGTTTGGGTCGGTGTGCTTCGGGTCTTCCTGGTGTGGGCAGTACCAGTGCTGCTTTTGTTGGCGATCCGGAGTGAGACCGGCCAGCACAGGGCGGCGAAAGAGGCAGGCGACGGGAAGGTCGTGTTCGAGCTGGATCAGCGGACGTACTGGGCATGGCTGGCGTTGTTTGTTTACCTGCTTTACGCGATTGTGATCCAGTTCGGCGGAGGTCCTTTCCGTGGGAGATCCCTGGTCGTGGCTTTTGTGCTGGCGGTTCTTGCCGTGGGGCTGATGGCGCCGTTCCCGGAGACGATTACGGCGGGGCCGGACGGCCTGATGCAGGAAGTGCGGTTCTTCCTCAAGAAGAAGCGGATTGCCTGGGATGATGTGCGAGAGGTGCGGCCAGCGAAGAAGAACAAGCTGCTGATTGTAACCGGGGCGGACGGGACCCGGGTGATTCACACGCGGCAGCTGCCGGACCGCGACCGTTTGCTGGAGGAGCTTTGCAAACGGTGCGGAGACAAGATTCCCAAAGAACTGCGGCCGGTGACAGTGGTGGTGGCGGATATGGCGGGGTCGGCGGCGGTGGACGCTGATCCGGCGGCGGATGCGTAGATGCGCACCTTTTGAGAAGGAAAAATTGAGGAGTACGACTTATCGAAGAATGGCCTTTACCCCACGAAGGTCTATGTGACGCTTCCGGATCATTCGGTGAAGGATGTGGATGTGGGGAAGTATATTCCGGAGTTTGTGAAGAAGCTGTAGCCGCGGAAGATTGGGATTTGTTCCTGCAAAGCACAAAGGGCATCCGGTGGATGCCCTTTGGTGTCTGTGCGGAAGCCGGCGGTTACTCTACGAAGTCGACTTTCACGGCGTGGGGGATGATGCCGCGCTCGTGTCCCATCTGGAGGAGCTTGCGGATGGCTTCCTGGCCGTCGGGGCCGTAGTTGAGGGTGCGCTCATTGACGTACGTGCCGGCGAACTGGTTGGCGAGCTCGGGGTCGAGGTCGCGGGCGTATTGCATGGCGTGGGCGAGTGCGTCCTTGCGGTGGTCGAGGCCGAACTGGATGCTATCGCGGAGGGCCTTGGTGACGATGTGGATGACCTCGGGGCCGAGCGAGCGGCGGATGGCATTGCCGCCAAGGGGCAGGGGCATGCC
>JAJZIF010000592.1 GCA_021810735.1 Acidobacteriota bacterium | reverse complement strand
TAACGGAAGAAGCGGTCGCCCCATCGGAGTTCCTCCCACTTTATCCGATGAAGCCACACTGCAATGTTATTCAACTTATTTTAGAGACAGGACACTAGAAGTACGTCGTCCATGACGCCAGAAAATTGAGCGCGCTGGGAACGCGTGGCGTGATGGCCGGCCCGTACAGATAAGTCAGGCCCAGGCCCACGAAGTTGCCGGGAGACACGTGCACGGCGTAGCTGCCAGTCAGCGTCGATCCGCTGCGCCAAACGGACTTGCCCTGTGCGGCCAGGCTATTGGTAGCAACTCTGCTGTATCCGGTGTGCGAGGCGACAAAGGAGACCAGATCGGCGGGCCTGCTTTCCAGGGGCGCTTCTTTATAAAAACGTGCTTCATAGTAACGCGAGTAGGAATTGAGCGCGTCCGGCACGTTCATATAGGACGCGCCCGCGTAGAGGCCATGGTCGGGATGTTCCAAGCTGGTCCGGATGAATTGGTGATCCACCAGAGCATATGCGCAGTAATTGCCCGACTGAGGCTGCCCGGTGGCTACGTTTTTATATTTGGTGGTGTTGTACAAATACCCCGCGCGAAACCATGTCTCATGGACATCTTTGGCCGCGTCGCGAAGATATCCGGCTTCATTGATGAGCAGCAGTTTGTCGCCGTGCGGCAGAAAGCGGAAACCGGTGGCATTGCGCGCAACCTCGGCCGGTCCTCCGGCGGGATCGATGCTACGCTGCGCGGCCGATTTGACGTAAAGATGGTCCGGACCGCGGACGCGCAGGGAGGCGGCTGGTGAAGTGAGCGGAAAGTAAGACATTCCCACCTCATACGGCAACACGGCGTAAACACCTTGCCCCCCGGTTGCGGTAGATCCGCCGACAAACAGGCCGACAAATTCCAGGTTCATCGAGATGTAGCCCGCCTTCATCTGAACGCGGTCGCGGCCCCATCCCTTATAGAAATAAAGATCCCAGAGCTGAAAAGATTTTGGCCCCGCTGGATTCCAGCTTACCCAGTTCCAAACGCCGCCAACATAAAGTTGCGCTCTCCGCAGATGCAGTTGCCGGAGATCCCACGTGAGGATGGGCTGCACCATCGCGGCTTCAAATGGGTGCTCGCCGATGTAGACCTGATTGTCGGGCGGAACGGGAGCAGCCAGAGTGTTTTGCACATACTGGCTTTGAGTGACCAGGCGCAGCGCCAGCCCCTTGCGGAAAAGAGACTGCCGGAACTTTCCCTGGGGATTGAGAATGCTGTCGGACAGGGAAGGCACCGAGGCATCGCCCGCGAGATAGTTCAGGTCGTCAAGGGAACGCGGCGGCGGCGGCGGGACAGGGAGCTTGGGGGTGTCCTGCGTGACCTGCGCGCCCAAGCGAGCGGCCGCGAGCAGCACGAAGCAGGCGGCGAGCAGAAGCAGCGCGAAGCTTGCGCCCTGCACTCGCTGATGGCTGGCGTTCCTCTCCGGATCGGCCATTGCGATGCCGCGCTTGTTGTGACGTGCGCTATTCATGAAAAAAGCTTGGAACCAAAGTCCTCGTGGATTGCGGTAGGGTGGTCCGTGTTTGGCATGTTGTCCGTGTCACTGTCTCCAGCCCGGCCCAAACCAGTCCAAATCGCCTGGCTGAATCTCTGGCGATTCAATTTTCCTGGAGATGGGCCCCTCCCTAGCTTACTGTCAGCGGGACTGTCTGGGTGAGAGCCGGGGTGTTCCCCTGAAGCCGTGTTGAGCCGTGTTGCTCGAATCCGGGCCAAAAGCGCGAAGATATGGATTCGACTGATTGGGGCCTCGTTCGCCTGAAGCAGATTTGGTCGATTCCGCCGCCCCGGCCGCCAAGTCGCGAGCACTCGCCATTTACAAAAATATCTCCGCGATATCCTGCCAGGTGTTCGCCCGGCGGTAGCGGGAGTCATTTACGTTATGCGGGGCGGTGAATAGGATTCCCTCGCCACGGAACGAATCGAGATTGTACGGCATGTCATCGATCAGATAGTCGGCGCGCAGAATGCCTTTATCGCCGCAGAAAACGAAATTGTGGGGCTTGAGAAAGGAAAAGTGGCGCCGCAGCCAGCGGAATTTTGAACCGAAGGAATTGGGAAACGCCATAGCCGCGGTGGCGATAAAGATCTCATAGCGTTCGCTGCACCTGCGCAGGATTTCCTGGCTGCCGGGAACGACCGGAAGGTCTTCAAAAAACCTATCGTCCTGCAGGTAAGCGTCGATCTGCCGCTGCCCTCCTGGCGGAAGCGCCTGCCACAGCCATTTGCCTGCGATGTCGGTCTTGGTAAGCGCGGTCCCATGGTCGCGGTTGTACCGGGCCAGCAGTTCGCCGAGTGCGTCCGCGATGACCTCATCCATATCGACGGCAATGCGCTGCATCGCGGACAGAGATCAATCCTCCCGGGCCGGGCTATCCTGGCCTGCGCGAGATGCGGGAGATTTCGCCGGAGATGAGGCCACGCGGGACGGCTTCTTGGCGGGAGCTGGAAGGTGAATGGCTTCCGAAAGATCCACGGGAGGGTTAAAGTAAAGGAAGCGGCCGCACGATTCGCAAAAGTGCAGCGCACCGGCGCGTATTTCATTCCACTGCTGCGGGCGCACCATCATCTGGCACACGGAACAGCGTTGCCTCTCCACCTGCGCCACAGCGGGCCTGTGTGCGGCGGAGATGCGGTCATACTCGGCCAGCAGTTTGGGATCGATTTCGCTGCGCAGGGCTTTGGCTTCACTCTTCAGTCTCGCCTGCTGGGCATCATCGCGCTCCTGCTCAAGCTGCGCCGCCGCCTTCTCGTCTTCCAGAGCCTGAGCGAGGTTCGCCAGCGATTCATGAAT
>JAJZIF010000591.1 GCA_021810735.1 Acidobacteriota bacterium | reverse complement strand
GCAAATCCGGTTTTTGACGCGATGGCCGATGCCGCGGCCGTTGCCGCGGCGGTTTTGATGAATTCACGACGCTTCATATCGCCATCTCCAGAGCTATCGTCGTTTTGAAAAAATCTCGTGGATCGTGGGATGCGTCCGTCGCCTGTCAGAGACTACACATCGTTTCCACGATGGAAGAACGGCTCCACGCCCACAGCCTGCTTCAACAGCGCCTGCTCTTCTTCCGGGTCGAGCGGCTTGTACCGCTGCGCAACATCCATGGCCAAACGGAAATACGCTTCTTCGCCGGGAGGTATGGCGGCAGTGATGGAATGTCCCAGCGTATAACGCAGGCCCAGCGAGGCCTGCTGGGGAAATTCCGAGGGCTGATACCAGCATTTGGAATTGGGATGGTTCTTCTTTTCATCCGCCGGCCAGACGGTCTTCGCCATGCTCTTGATGGCCAGCATGCCCACCCCTTTTTCGTTTGCCTTCTGAATCACTTGCGGCCCGAAGTTTGCCTGCGACACCAGCACCCAATTGATGGGGAACAGGACCGTATCGAACGGATACCTGTCCATCGCCGCCACCGCCGTCTCCACCGAGTGCGCGGAGAATCCAATGTAGCGAACCTTCCCTTCTTTGCGCGCAGCTTCAAATGTTTCCATCGCGCCGTTCGGTCCCAGAATCTGGTCCAGCTCGGTCATCTTGGTCAGCGCGTGGAACTGATACAGATCGACGTGGTCGGTCTTCAATAACTGGAGCGATTCTTCCAGCGCCGCCCGCGAACCCGCCTTATCGCGCTTGCCTGTCTTGCAGGCCAGAAAGCTTTTCTGCCGATACGGCGCCAGCGCCGGGCCCAGCAACTGCTGCGCATCGCCATAACTGGGGGCCACATCGAAGTAATTGATGCCGCGATCCACCGCCTCCGCCACAATGCTTTTGGAAGCGTCCGGGGTGCTGTTCATCACCACAATCCCGCCCATCCCAATGATGGAAAGATGGACATCCGTCTTGCCCAGTCGCCGTCTGGCAATGGGAGCCGTATTTTTGAGGGTATCGGTGGCAGCCCAGGCATGGGAAAGCTTACCGCCGCTGGTGGCAATGGCTGCGAATGTTCCTTGCTTGAGAAAGTCTCGACGTTCCATAAATACCTCCTGGGGTTGTCATCGACTAGAGCGCTGGTCGCGCAAGAATATGATTCGATTGTCTCACAAACATTTCGCCTCGCAAGGCGACCATAAATTCAGCATAGTCTGTATCAGGACTACATTTGTGGCCGGTCCGCGCAGTCGAACCGCAAGGTCGAAAACAATGACACAGCCATTTTCCAGCCGCACCGCCTGGAACCTTCAGAAGACTCCCTATGCCGCCGCGATCGATGCCCTGCGCGCCACCGGCGCGCCTTACTTCGATTTGACGGCATCGAATCCGACCGCCTGCGGTTTCGAGTATGACCGCGAAGAAATTCTGCGCGCATTCAGCCGCCCGGAATCCCTGGAATACGAGCCCGACCCGCGCGGGCTTGCAGTCGCGCGCGCCGCAGTCGCCGAATATTATGCAGACGACGCCTCGGCGCAGGTTGCCACCGGGCAAATTTTTCTCACCACCAGCACCAGTGAAGCCTACAGCTATCTCTTCCGCCTCCATTGCGATCCCGGCGCGGAGATTCTGATCGCGCAGCCCAGCTATCCGTTGTTTCAATTTCTCGCCGACCTCGACGATGTGCACCTGGTCCCCTATCCCTTGTTCTACGATCATGGCTGGCATCTCGATCTGGCCACCCTCACCGCCCGCATTACTCCTCGCACCCGCGCGGTGGTCGTGGTCCATCCCAACAACCCGACCGGCCATTTCACTCCGCCTGCAGCACGGCAGGCGCTGGAACACATCTGTCAGCAACACAACCTGGCACTCATCGTCGATGAAGTCTTCCTCGATTACGCTTTCTACTCGCCGCACGCGAGCTTTGCAACTGGCCCGCATCCTGTCCTCACGTATGTGCTCAGCGGATTGAGCAAGGTCGCCGGCCTGCCACAGATGAAAGCCGCCTGGATCGCCGCCTTCGGTCCAGATTCCCTCCTGGCAGACGCGACCGCCCGGCTCGAAGTCATCGCGGACACCTTTCTCTCGATGAACGCTCCCGTGCAGCACGCGATGCCCTATCTGCTTCGAAATCGAAGCAACGTTCAACAGCAACTCCTCGCGCGCGTGCGTGAAAATCTGGCCACGCTGGATCGGCTGCTTGCCGGCGCGCCCACCATTTCGCGCCTCGATGTTCAAGGCGGCTGGTATGCGATGCTGCGCGTTCCCGCGTTGATGAGTGGAGAATCGCTGGCGATTCGTCTCATCGAACAGCAGCGCGTCGTGGTGCATCCCGGCTATTTTTATGGGTTCGATGGCGACGGCTGGATCGTTCTCAGCCTGCTTCCGCCCACGCCTGAATTTTGCGAAGGAATCGCGCGGTTGCTTCACTCGACTGCCTGATTCGGCGGAACTTGGTACTACAGTTGTAACTAAATGATAGGCTGCAAGGTGCTCAGGCAGGCTTTCCGTGTAGGCGATGGAGAAGGCGATCCGAGGTTGGAAGGACGAGTTGATGCGCGCGCATCGGCGGATGGGTGATCTGTTTGCGCGAACCGAAGCGCGGGAACGCAGTCTGGCCTATCTGATATGGAGTGACCCTGTCAATTTCTGCGAAACTGTGGGGTTGTTTTTGTCGTTGTCGTTGCATTGGTCGTGGGTGTGCGACATAAAAGTGGGAATCATGCGGCCCGGCGACCCTCCCAGTAATCCTCGAATTGTCCGTTGAGATGGCAGCAGCGGAGGGCGACGATGGC
>JAJZIF010000030.1 GCA_021810735.1 Acidobacteriota bacterium | reverse complement strand
CCGCGTCGAGTCCGCTTCGAGAACCAGGATCAGGCCGTCACTCACTTGCCCCAGTGCAATCGCATCCGCATACCGGGCCAATCGCGTTGTGCTCTTGCAAGTCCAGCGCAACGCAGACTGCGGGTCTCCTCGCGTCGTAGGCTCGACCAGTGCATCCAGGTCGCTCAACAGGGTTGCATCCTTGGCGACAAGTTTCCTGCGTCCGCCACCGGCGGCACGCACACTTGCACGGCATCAGCAGACGCTTTATTGTTCAAGTTATTATTGCTAGACCTCTAAGAATGAGAGTGGATTGGACTCCGAAACTTGCAATGTATATCCGTATTGATGACACACCTGATGATGAAGAAGACAGGATCGAGCAGCAAAGGATCCAACACCCCACAGAGCGGGCAGGTGTATTTGGAGATGCTCGCCGAGCTCTTCCGGCGCAACGGCTGGCAAGTGAAAACCAATCCTTAGTCCTGGCCCGAATGGCGTATCCGCTCCTTTTCAGAGGCGACTACCAGATATGTCGCCGAGCTAAAAGTCTCCTCAGAAGGGCGGCGCGATCGGCTAGTCCCCGTCGGCATACAATATACTTTGATATGGCTACACAGATGGCTTGTCAATGTAGCATGCGTCCGGATACAACGATAGTACGCTGGTAGCAATCGCCCTTCGCGGGGCGAATGATTCATGGGAGACGATCATGAAACGGCTGGCACTCATTCTGACCCTTGGCGGCATCACGGTATTCAGCGCTGCCCAAACCCCTAAACCCCAAACGCTTGCTGGCTACATCAGCGATTCAAAGTGCGGCTCCATGCACATGGATAATGGTCTGGGCTGCGTGAAGAAATGCATCGAGGACGGGTATCTGCCGGTTTTTGTCGATGCCGAGAAGAAGGTTTGGGCGATTGAAAATCCCTACGCCGTAAAAGATTACTACGGCTATAACGTGAAGGTAATTGCAGAAGTGAATCCGTCCGGGAAGAGCATTCATGTGGACAAGATTACAAAGACGGGTGGCGTACTGGGTGGTATGAAGGACGGCATGCCTATGTAAGTGGAAGCATGTCCCTACCGCGTCTCGGAATCGCACGGAACTGAAGACCTCGAAAGATGCATCTGGGGATTCTCCTTGTATTGCCGCAAGCAGGATCCCCCTCCCTGAGAAGTCCCGGTAGCGTGCGGTTTCGGAGGCCCGGAAAAATTGGCGGGCCATCCGGCTGGTACGGCTGCAGCCCGACCCAGCTCTCCACCTGCGGCGGAGCCTCGTCTTCCGGCAGCGGACGGAGCACCGCGTTGATTGCCTGCCAGATATAAGGTCCTGCACTGTCTTAATCGGGTTCTACTTGTTTCATGCTGGCACGCATCGTCATGCGACCGTCTATGTGCGGAATCAGGGAAATCGCGGGCATACGCGACACGCAGCGCAGATGTTTCTAGGATCGACAAGCTGGTGATGTAATTGGTTTTACGTGCTGCAATCGAAAAAACACATTGCCAACTAGCGAAGCTCCCACAGTCAGGCCTCGATCACTTAATCCCTCAAAAATGATGCCGTAGATCTGCTTGTGCAGACCTATCGGCCATTCGTCAGCAAGCCACACACCCGACATAATTCAATGGACGCCGCCAATGTGACAGCCATCACAGTGGGGCATGCGCCCCGTCACATACACTACTGGAAAGATCGATAGATTATGGAATCCTGTTGCTCTCCTTGATGGATGCAAAGACCGCTAAGAACACTCTGAAGAAGTCCGTCGCAACGGTGGAATGTGCCGGTATGCATGTTCCTCCAGTTTGGCGACCGGGATGGTAGTAGAGGAAGTCGTACGGGTCGCAGACAGATGGAAAGAATGACAATTGGCAGGCCGCCGCGTAGAGTTGTGCAAGGACACAACCTCCTGCCAGTGGTAATCCGCCAATAGATGCAATATGGGTATATACGAACAGCCGCGCTGCCGGCATAATCATTCCGCACACGTCGCCTTTGGTTCGCGCTTTATTCCAGGCACGGCGTTTGGAGTGCTGTTTTGAATCTCAGCGTCCCGTCTCCTTGCTCAAACAGGAACGGGCTTGGGGACTGCGGAGGATGTTTGACAGTAGCTTGAACTGAAGCGCGGCAACGCGTCCTCTGGACGCACCTACGGGCAATCAAGAATGCGACGACGGCATGACCCTAGTTTCCAGAGGTTTAGGATGGGCAGTACTTTTTCTTGACGGCTTTTATCGGAGAAGATGGAAGATGCATGCAATGGTAAAGGGGTGGAAAGTTGGCCATCGTTTTTTGATGGGACAGGGAGTGTTCACGCTAGCTGTCGGAATGGCGCTTTGTTTCTTGGGTTCCTTCATGACAAATCCGCGGGTTGAGGCATTAGGTTACATCGTGACTGTATTCCTAACAGCCATTTGTCTGCTGGGACAAGCCCTTGTTGCCGGTATCGGCATGTTGGCAAATAGGGCATCGCGCCGTCGCGATCTATATATTTACTTTTGGGTCGGAATATTTTCTGTTGTTTGCTGGCTGGTCTTTTGGCTGTACCGGTTGGCCCCTTTGGATGCACTTGTTCTGCTTGCTGGATTGTACGGTCTCTTTTGGAGCATGTTGTATATAGGACTGACGTTTCATTTGCATGCCTCACCCAGAAAGACAGGCGTGCTGTGTGTTCTTGCAGGGATAACGTCCGTTATCGGAATTATTCTGTCCACACAATCTCACCTTAGTAGCATCAGCGCCGTAACAGCAGTTGCTTGCTATCTAACATGGATTGGAATTCAGGCCCTTTTGACCGCTCCGTACCTGTTTCGCAATTGGGAGAATAGAACGGCAAAAGTAACTCGTTCTGTTGACCTGGGGGCAATAGGGGCCAACCGGCCATATCTGCGGGAACCGAGAGTTAATGGAACATGAGGCCTTTCATTTTTGCAATTCTCTCGTTCGCCCGTGCTGTTTTACAAACAGCGCGCCGCAAAGGAAATCCTCCGCTTCAGGATTCCCATGTTCTGGTGATGCCTGCGACATAAGTCGCAAGCATGGGTGTGACGGCCATCACATTCACGCTTGTAGTGGATGTGATGAAGTAGGTACAAGATACACGAGTAGTTGGAATGCGTCTAACGGACATGGCAATGGGCAGACAAGAGCAGTGGGCAACGCGGAAAAGTTCGTGGATTGCGCATGCGGGACCGGCAGTTGCCCCAGGGCCTCCGTTTTACCTCGGCTGCGGGAGTTACTCAATGCGGAGAAGCCCGGCGCATGCGTGCAAGCATAATGTGCGAAGTTCTACGCGGCAAATTATGGATGTGCGTTGCTGGCGGATGACACCTATTGCCGGTGTTTTCCGGTCGAATTTGTTGAAGGCGTCAAGGCCGAGCGCGGGATCGCCTGTTAGGGTGGCAGAGTTTGCCGCGCGCGCAGCCGAGTTGCTCCCGGGCGATACGGTCAAAGGGAAACATCCATGGTCTCTCTGTGAAGTAGGCACTCATCTGTAACGCAGTTATATACCTAAAGAAATTCAAAGCAAGCGCTCCGGAATACGACAAGAGAAAACACGACACGGGAGGAATTGTCAGCGATGGATCGGGAAGTCAGGTTGTCCCTTGCCACAACGTTCTTGGTGGCAGGCATTTTGATAGCGATTCAAGCTACTGCACCGCGTGCGGCGGCGATTCCAGCCTTCGCGCGGAAGTACCATACCGCCTGCTCCACCTGCCACAACAATTGGCCAGAGCTCAATGATTTTGGGCTGGCGTTCAAGATGAACGGATTTAAGTTCCCAGAGGATGATGAGGATTTTGTGAAAGAGCCGCCTCTTATGCTGGGGGCCCCGGCGCAGAAAGAGTCATTTCCCCATTCCATGTGGCCAGGAGAACTTCCGATTCTACCGATCGCATTTCGCTATTCCGGCTACTTCAATTACAACAGCCCTCAGCCGCCTGCACTAATTGCTACGCAAGGATTTGTTCCGCAAACTGATATTTTTGAACCCAACACCTTTACCATCATTGCCGCCAGCAGCCTTGGGCCCTCGCTCGAGTTCTGGATCGACGATGACCTAGCTACAGGCGGTTCTGGGGCCGACGGGGGCTTGGGAGATGCCTACATCAAGGCAAACAATTTCATTGGATATTACCTGCATGTTCCCAAAAACGATCTCAATGTCCGGTATGGGCAATTTGAACTCGATCTTCCGTTCACCCAGGCGCGCACCATCAACCTGACCGACTATGCAATTTACGACGAGACGGCCTATGTCAATCCCACAGGCACTGGCCCGCTCCCCGGGACGACGGCCAACCCGTTTACCTTTGCATCGCCGCAGCGTGGAATTGAGTTTGGCGGATATCCGCACAAAGGCTATACATGGTGGACAGTCTCCATCGTGGACGGAGAGAACGCTTTATACGGAACCGCGCCGCTGTCCGCGCGCAATTCCAAAGATGTCTATGTCAATCTTTGGCAAGGCTGGAACTTAGAGCGGAATCCTGCGATCCGCAAACAAATCCAGGCCTCTGGCCCGACCGGCATTCATGACCACACATGGATAAAGTTCAACGCCTTCGGTTACTTCGGCAGCAACGCCCTCAATCAAGGAGGGACCCAATATGCAGGGCTGCCGACAATTCACGAGCCTTTCTATCGTGCCGGTGGCGCGTTCGATTATAGGTTCCGCGGAGACTTTGAACTCTGGGGTCTTATGGAGCATGGTCATGATTCGAATGAGGCCCTGAACGCAAACAGCACGGCCTTTGTGTCCGCCACGCCGGTAACTTTTTCCGGGGGCTTCCTCGAAGCAGAGTACTGGTTCTATCCGTGGCTCATCGGCCTGATGCGCTATGACGGGGTGAACTCTCCCACGGACCGCCTAAATGGCATCTCACGCTATGACACGCGGAACATCTACAGTCCTGGATTGCAAATCTTTGCGCGCCCCAATATTAAGTTGGAGTCGCAGTATTCCTTCAGCTACCAACAGCCTGTCCCTGGGACCAACACATTTTATCGCGACAACCAGTTCATATCGGGGGTTGATTTTGTATTTTAACAACGCGTGATAGATCGCTGCCAAACCAACACAAACTGCTACAAGAGGAGATATGGAAATGACCAATTTAAAGAAGATCGTTTTTCCGGCCGCCGTTTTGCTTGTCCTGGGACTCATCGCGAGTTCCGCCTTGGCGGGAGATGTGAAAGGAAAGGTCACAGCGCAAGGTATACGTTCTCCAGAGAACATTGCTGTTTACATCGACGCCATACCGGGTAAGACATTTCCTCCGCCGGCACAGCATGCCGTGATGGACCAGCAACATATGGCCTATGTCCCCCATGTGCTCGTCATCCTGAAGGGAACAACGGTCGACTTTACAAATGAGGATCCGTTCGGCCACAACGTATATTGGCCGGCCATCAACCGGAATCGCAAGCTGGCGCACAATATGGGAACATGGCCGCAGGGAATTTCAAAACCATTCACCTTCGACGTGCTGGGCGACGTTCCCTTGCTCTGCAATGTCCATCCGGAGATGTCCGGCTACATAATTGTCGTGCCGACGCCGTATTTTGCGTTGACGGACAAAGATGGCAACTACACCATCAAGAATGTTCCGCCTGGCAAGTACACCTTGACGACGTGGAGCGAGGAAGCCAAACCTACGACGCAGGCAGTGACTGTGGGCGCCGCCATCGCGAACGCTAACTTGACAGTAAAGAGATAGCGCATTGAGCGGCGGAGACCGTTGCAACTTTCACAATCTCCTGAAAGGAGACATAGCTGTGGCCGAACATAAGAAGCTCGCTGTGTTGTCCGCTGTTTTTGTCCTGGCGATATCGCTGGCACGCTTTGCCCAGGCAGGAGATGTGCAAGGAAAGATCGCAGCGCAAGGAATGCATTCCCCGGAAGGCATCGTTGTATACATCGATCGCATTCCAGGGAAGACATTTCCGCCGCCGGTGCTGCATGCGGTCATGGACCAAGTACGCATGGAATTCGTTCCGCATGTGCTTGTTATTTTAAAAGGGACCTCAGTCAACTTTCTCAACGATGACCCGGTCCAACACAACGTGTATTGGCCCGCCATCGATAACGACCATAAATTGGCGCGCAATATGGGCACATGGCCGCAAAGGATTGTGAAATCCTTCACCTTCGATGAACTGGGCGTGGCCCCATTGCTCTGCAAAGTCCACTCCGGAATGTCGGGCTACATTCTCGTTGTGCCGACACCGTATTTTGCGGTAACTGACAAAGAAGGGATCTACACGATCGAAAATGTCCCCCCAGGCCGGTACACGTTGTTGAAGACGTGGAGCGAAGACGCCAAGCCTACAACGCAGGCGGTGACTGTGCAAGCCGATACGGGCGCAGGGCCAAGCCTGACTGCAACTGCGTCCCATGCGGCTGTGCTATGCAGCAGACAACGAACGTGGATCTGACCGTGAAGCAATAAGCGTTGAACAATGGGGGTTTGCGTGTGGATGCTATAGGCAAAGTTGTGAACCTGAGCGGATTGAAATTCAATTGCAAATGTAAGAATGCTCGTTCAATCTGCCGAAGCTGCGTACGATACGCTGTACCCTCGCCGTGGAGCAGGCATGTCATCTGAAAAACTGCAAAAGACCGTTTCCTGGGCGTCTTATGTGTTCGCCCTCTGTATAGCCGTTCTGCTGGTCCTGATCTTCTGGCAGGTAAGAACGGATTGGCACGCTTGGAAACAGTACAAGCGGGGGCCCGTCCGGTCCGTAGACATGCGGCCCGGCATACTCGCATGGAAGCAGCCGGTCCTGCCAACACAATACGTGCAAGGTAGCTGCGGAGCATGCCATCGAGATGACCTTCACCAGACGCCCCGTCTGAACCATGGCCGGCAGTTGATCGTAAAGTTCAATTGCATCGCATGTCATCAACTACAGGACATCGATCGCCCCGCCATGCTGGGACCGGACCTGACCGGCGTGGGGACCAAGGTGAGCCGCGAATGGATCTACAAGTGGCTAAAAGAGCCGCGCACACTCACCGACGCGGATGGCAACGTGACTGTTGACGGCGTGGACACCGATCCACGCATGCCGAAATTCCAACTGAGCGATCAGGAGTTGCGCGCGCTTTCGGCGTACCTGAGCGTCCAGCGGGCAAAGCCAGTTGCGCCGTATAGATTCAGCCCGCACGTCGTTGCTGCCGTGGCCAAAAAGGGAGATGCGGCGGACCAGGGCAAGATACGGTTTGACCAGATGTTTTGTGTCACGTGCCATGCGCTTGCCGTTGACCGAGGCGGAGAGACCACGCTCATCGGAGGAGACATCGGACCGGAGCTGACGAAGGTCGGCAGCAAAGTGAAGCCGGACTGGCTGGTGGCCTGGTTGCGCGACCCGCAGAGCTATCTACAGCACACCAAAATGCCGCAGTTTCAGTGGTCCGACCAGGACTTGTATGAAGTGACGCAGTACATCCTGAAACGGCTTACCGATCCGGACCTGTTGAAGGATGTGCCGCAGTTGGGGGCGCCCACCGATGCGGAGATACAACTTGGCCGGCAGTTGTTCGTCGAAAAGGGCTGCGCCGAGTGCCATGTAATCCGAGGAGTCACCCCGCGCAGCAACTTCGCCCCCGATCTTTCCGCGTTCGGCATGGCGGCAGGTCCTTATCTTGTTCAGGTCAAGGTGGCACAGAAACAGTCACAGCCATTGCATTTTGTGAAAGGGAATGTATCGCAACTCGACATCAGTGTGTCGAAAGTTCCAAAGTTCATGATTTCTTACATCCAGGCAAAAGTAACCAACCCGGTTTCCGTCAGCCCTGAGACGCACATGCCCCAATTTCATCTGGGCCAGGCCGACCTGGACGATTTAACGACCGCCCTGCTCAGTATGAGCGGCCCACCGATCACGGGCAGTACGCAGAAGTCTTTGATCGTTCCGCGTCCGCACCCGGAATTTCATCCCGATGGCCAATTTCAGCAACTCTACAATCGGTATAAGTGCTATGTGTGCCATGCGTTCAACGGATATGGTGGGACTTTGGCGCCAAGCCTCTCGTATGAGGGCAGCCGGTCGCAACACGCATGGCTGATCGCATTCCTACAGAATCCGCAAACGCTTCGCCCAACACTTACGGTGCGAATGCCGGAGTTCAATATGTCCAAAGAGGACGCAACCATAATCGCAGATTATCTATCGGCCTCGCTTCAAGACCCGCATGTGAATCCCACAGCGATCGATGAAAAAGAATTTACGCCGCAGATGGCGGAACGCGGGAAGCAACTCTACGCGGCAAAATATCAGTGCCAGTCCTGCCATACGATCGGCGCGTCCGGGGGGTATGTCGGCCCGAGCCTGAACAATGCGGGCAACTGGCTGACTCCCGCGTGGATGGAGGCGTGGTTGCACGATCCTCAGTCATTGGTCCCGGGCACAATCGAGCCGCGACATTCCTTTACTGAAGATGAGATCCGGGACCTGACCGCATATTTGCTGACATTGAAGCAGGCCCCGGCATCGGGGAGCGCTGCATCTGCCGCGGTAGCGGGAGGGGGGCAATGAAGTACCTGCTGATTTTCTTCTCTGTTGTGGTTGGATGTCTAGGGCTGGCCGCATACGTGATGGAACGCTTTCCCAACCCGCCCTGCTGGTGCTGGTCGCGGGGTCAGGGCGCGATCGTCACATCCGTGCCGCATCCGGCATGGCACCAGTACGCCTCTTTTGGTTCCTATGGAACTGAGACTGACTGGAACGACCCGCAACGCATCATTCCACTGGATTATCATGCGGCACACGGTAAGCTCATTTTCTACCAACAGTGCGTATGGTGCCATGCGGACTCTACGCCGGCTGGACCTTCCAATCGCTCCAACGTTACGCCTGCGCCTCCGTTGATGAACGACGGAACAGTGTTCAATGGAATGAGCGATGCGTCTCTGCAACAAATCATTGCGCGGGGAGGACGGGCCATGGGAAAATCGGCCATGATGCCGCCCTACGGCAAGTCGCTGACGCAGGACGACATCCGCAATCTGATTGCTTATATGCGGGCCATTGCCGTGCCGGCATATCGCAAGTCGTCGAGCGGGTCTCCCCGGGACCGGAAAAATAAGCCTTCATGAGATGCGCCGCCCGGTTTTTCAGCGCCGCGCGCGGGCCCATCACGGTGGGTCTGCTTCTTGGCATGACGATAGCGGCATTCGGCCAGGTGGCTCCAGATGGAATACTGAATCCAAAGTTGAAAGCCGACGAAGCCAAGTATCTTCCGCAACTCCAATCCCTCCAGCAATCGATTGCCGCGACGAAATTCCCCTATCCCTTCAAGCTGGCCCGCTATTTGAACGCAAAACCTGGCCAACGCGCGGCATCGGATCGCAACGGGATCGAATTTGTTTACTTTGAAGGTCGGGAGGTATTGAAGATCTCCGGGATTTATCAGGCGGCCTTCAACTCGACGCAGCTTTCGGAGAACGAGCGCGCTAGTCGGACCTTTCAGGACGTGCTTGTTCCCATCCTGCGACTCGTCACGCGGCAAATCCCCGCGAACATCGACTGCGATGGTATCGGCTTTGAAATCATTTATGACACGCGCGACGCAAACAAGGTTTACGACTTTGAGGGCCAGGAGGTCCTGACTGTCGTGTTCGATCGGAAGGACGCATTCGCTTATCTGAATACATCCGGGAATACGCAGCGGCAGGAGATTCTCAATCGTTCGGACATTTTTGTGGATGGCAAGGCCTTCGGTCTTGCGCTTGGCCAGAGGGCCCCGCTCAACGTGCAGGCCCTTGAGCGCTCGGTCCCGCGTCAGGAGCGAACACAGTCTTCCTCTGTTTCAGCAAGTACGGCTTCCACTCCTGGCGGCGCCGCTTCTGCAGTCATGGCCTCTCCGGCGGTTGCACAATCGAAGTCCGACTTGAAGCCTCCACCATCTGCGGATGCAATGCGGTTGCAGGCGCAGTTTCAGCCGCAACTCAATGCGATGCTGAAAGTAGATGGAACAAGGTTTCATCTGATGGAAAGCGCGCCACCTGTGTTTGAAAGTCGCGGCGATCAGACAGTTTTACATCTCACGATGCGAAATACCCTGTCCTTCGAGACGGGTACGAGTTCAATTTATAAGCGTGCCGCTCAAACTTTCGATCTTTTTCTTGCGCCGGAGTTGAAGGGCCTGCTGAAGGAACTGCCGGCAAACGCGGAATACGACTCGCTCGACTTTTCCGTACGCAATCGCCTCGGGGCAGAGAAGTCTCCTTCTGAAACTGTCGATTACATTTGTCCTCTGAACTCCATTCGTTCCTTCGTCGAGAACAAAATTACCAGTCAGGATGTCATCAACCAAAGCGTCGTTCTGGTGAACGGCGTGCGGATTGCCCTCAATTTACAGCTTGTCGAGTAGGCTACCCGCCACGGCTATGAGCTTCGGCTTGGCTGTTCTTTTGATCAATTCATCTCACGGCAGCTCGCGTCTTTCTGTTTCTCAATCCACAGCGTGTGAAAGATATGCGTGTGGGCAACCACATTAGAGAATTTTCACAGATAGCGTAAGGTTTGGGTGCCCCATCCTAGCGCAGCTAGGGTGGGATAGCGCTATGTCCGCATTACAACAACTGTGAAACTGGTCTAGTCTATTCAGCAGTGCATGGCTGTGATAGACTTTTATGACTGTTCCAGCCATGCGGCTGAAAATTACTGATGGTTCGCGGCCCAGGCGGTAGGAGTAAATTTGGAGAGGCGCTGGATGGATTGGCGAGTCCTGGCAGAATGTCTCCGAGGTAGTCGCGCACTGGGATTTTCATGCGTCTGACGCATGTCAGGACTTGCGCTCTCATGATAGCGGGAGCTTTTCTGGCTGCCTTCTGCCATGTCGTGCATTTGACTGCGCAAACTGTGGGACATGCGCTCCTGGTGAAGGTCGATCCTTCCGATGGAAGTTACACAATCGGCGCGTTGAAATTGGATCGGCCGGTACTCCATGCTGAAGTTGCTGTTCAGTTGCACGGTCGCTGGATTGAATCTAAAGATTATCCGCATCATGCCATCGCTCATTCCAGCGTGTCGGACGACCTGGGTACTGCGGACGAGTGGACGGTTACCTTTTCCGGCTTGCCCGGCGAGCCGGATCTTATTTATCGCTTACGCGCATATCCCAGTCAGCCGTTCGCAGATATCCAGGTATTCGTTCGTAACACCACGACGAAGCCTGTCGAAGTAGAATCGATTCGTCCTGTTGCGGCAGTCGGAAATTCCATACTTGACCTGGGTGGCTCTCCTCTTGAAGATAGAGTGCTTTCCGATAGCTTCAGCGAGGATCGGCCAAATATCACAATTCACGACCTGGGCGACGCAGCGATGTACCGCGGCGTTGGCAGTCAACTGCTTTATAGCAGGCAGAGCCATGAAAGTTTTTTTGCCGGCGCGCTCACCTCAGACCATTTCCTGACAATTCTTCGCATCCATTTGGAAGGAAGCGCCGTTCAAAAGCACATCACTGCGTATGAGGTGGATTCCACTGGAACAACGGAGTTAGAAACGGACCAGTGGGGATCTCTTCGCCACGCCGTTGCTGACGATCAAGTGAGCTTGCAATTGCCGGTCGCACCGGGAGCGCAGTTATCGTCAGAGAAGTTGCTGCTTAGCCTAGATACGGACTATCATCGGCAACTCGAAACCTATGGAACCATCATCCGGAAGATTCATCAATCTCGGGTCACGGCACCCGTACCCATGGGATGGTGGAGTTGGACCTCTTACTATTTCGGCTTGAACGCGGGAACTGCGCTGACCAACGCACAATGGGAAGCACAGAACCTGAAGTCGCTCGGATATGATTTTTTTCATATCGATGAGGGCTACCAGTATGCTCGTGGAGAATACAGCACGCCGGACGCAACCCTCTTCCCTCACGGACTGGCAGGACTGGAACGCAAGGTAACAAGTCTCGGCCTCGTTCCGGGAATCTGGACAGCGCCATTCGAAGTTTCCGAGCGCTCCTGGGTGTACCGGAACCACCGCGACTGGCTAGTCCACAACGCAAAAGGCGAGCCCATCCATATTGGTTGGGTGACAGATCGCAATGACCGTTTGTTCGTGCTGGATTGCACCAACCCAGGCGCACAGGAATATCTGCGGAAGACGTACACGACCCTTGTCGATCTATGGGGAATCCGCTATATCAAGATGGATTTCATGGATGACACTGCGATCGAAGGGTATTACTATCGTCCTCATACAACAGCCATGGAAGCGCAGAGGATAGGTTTGGGCATCATCCGCCAGGCCGTTGGAAACAATGTCTTATTAGATAAAGACGGGAGTGTAATGCTGGATCCTGTCGGCTACGTTGATTTTGGCCGCATCTCTCAAGACACTGGGCATACATTCGGTGCCAGTAAGGATGCGGCATCAGGGATTGCCGCGCGGTATTACATGAATCGCAACTACTTTGTCGCGGATCCCGATGCCTTTAGTGTCTCCAAACAAACCTTGAATGATCAGTCTTGGCATGGTGGGAAACACCCTCTTACGTTGGATGAAGCCGAAGTCTCCATCGCACTGTCCGCAGTATCGGGAGGCATGTATGAAATCGGGGATGACTTACCTACCCTCGGGTCCGAACCGAACCGGCTCGCATTGGTCCAAAGTCAAGATTTGATCGATATGGTCCGCCTCGGTCGCTCGTCGAGGCCCTTGGATCTAATGTCGTATCTGCCGAGCGACAGCCAGCCGAGCATGTTTCTGCTGAAGGAAAGTCCGAGACAAACCATCCTGACCATCTTCAATTGGACGGACGGTGCACGAAGTCACACGGTAACTCTTGCCAGCTTGAGGCTAAGTAGAACCGGCTCCTACAGTGTGGAGGAAGTATTCGACAAGAAACACGCTTCATTGTCGGAATCGAATGCCCTTACTGTGACGCAGCCGTCTCATTCCGTCAGAGTTCTGAAGATCATCGATACTGCCGTCCCGGCGCAGGTACCTGTTGTTCAAGCTGAGCATCCGTCTGCGGGAGCAACCGGTGAGGTGGTGTTGTTTTCTGCGCAACTCGCGAGTTCGACGGCGCCCGTTATTTCTTATCGATGGGATTTTGGCGACGGGGTATCTCTCGCCGGCGCGCAGGTAAGCCACGCATACACACAAGCTGGTAACTACTCGGTGAAGCTGACTGCGCAAGCTCTTGATGGGCTTACTTCTGTAGATAGCTTTCAGTTTCCGGTAGCTGGCTCGATATCCACCAAGTTCGCACCTTTAAAAAACCAGCGATACCAGGGCAGTCGATGATCCAAGTCTGAGTTTGCGCGACGAACGGCTAAGAATTAATCGACCTTGTTGCCAACTCAGGTAACCTGAAATCCGCAGCTAGACTAGAGAATTTTCACAGATAGCGTAAGGTTTGGGTGCCCCATCCTAGCGCAGCTAGGGTGGGATAGCGCTATGTCCGCATTACAAGCAACTGTGAAACTGGTCTTGAAGCAGGGAACTCGCTGTGTGTTCACAACGAAACCCCGCGTTTCCACGGAATGAAGTCGTTCTGTCCGTTGATCTCCGCTTTTGTTTGTCTGCGTCCACTGGCAACGTCGATGACCAACTCCAGGATGTCTTCTGCCATCTCCTCGACGGTGGAGTCACCGGTGAGAATGCCTCCGGCGTCGATGTCGATGATGTCGGACATCCGGGTAGCCATTGGTGTGTTGGTCGCCACCTTCACGACAGGAGCGATGGGATTGCCCGTGGGGGTTCCCATGCCGGTGGTAAACAGTACCAGGTTCGCCCCCGCGCCGACCTGGGCGGTAACACACTCCACGTCATTGCCTGGAGTGCAAAGCAGACTTAGTCCTGGCGTGGTCGCGTATTCGGGGTAGTCGAGTACATCAACAACTGGCGACGTTCCGCCTTTTCGCGCAGCTCCAGCAGATTTCATGGCATCGGTAATAAGCCCGTCGCGGATATTTCCGGGGGAAGGATTCATCTCAAAGCCGGAGTGGACCGCCTTGGCCCGTCCTGCATAGGTCGTCATAAGATGCGCGAAGCGATCTGCTGCAGCCTGGCTTACGGAGCGATTGATGAGATCTTGCTCGACCCCGCATAACTCGGGGAACTCCGACAAAATCGACTTGCCTCCGAGCGCGGCCAGCATATCTGACAGATGGCCGAGCGCCGGGTTTGCTGAAATGCCGGAGAAGCCGTCGGAGCCGCCGCACTTCAGGCCGACTGTCAATTGCGTCAGGGATGCGGGAGCGCGGTGCAACTTGTTGGTTTCCTCAAGAGCGGTAAATGTCTGGTCGATGGCCCGACCGAGCATGTTCGATTGCAGCCCCAACGCCTGCTGGTCGAAGATGAGTACAGGCTTGCTCGTTTGCGGGTCTCGTTTGCGTATTTCCTCGAGCAGCATCGAAATTTCTGCATTCTGGCAGCCGAGGCTCAGCACGGTGGCGCCCGCAACATTCGGGTGCTGGATGTATCCTGCAAGGAGACCGCACAGTGCGCGAGCATCCTGTCGGGTGCCGCCACAGCCGCCTTCATGGAAGAGAAACCTGACTCCATCCAGGTTTTGGAAAATGGGAGTTGCGTCGGACTCTGGCTCGGCGACCCGGATTTCCGACCGTGGGGTGCTGCGGCGAGCGATCAGATCCCTTACCTGACGACGATAGTCGTTGTGCCTGCGATAGCCCAATTCCTCCTCGAAGGCCTCCCGGAGCAATTCGACATTCCGGTTCTCGCAGAACACTAGAGGCAAAACCAGCCAATAGTTTCTGGTTCCTACCTTGCCGTCACCACGGTGGTAGCCGAGAAAACTACGTTGCCGCCACGATGAAATATCGGGCGCATTCCACGGATGACTCATGCGCGTCGTGGAATATGCACTAGAGTCGTTCTGCAGATTCCTTGTGGTCACGACGCCACCCGCCGGGATCGGCTCCCGAACCTTGCCCACTACAACGCCGTACATGATGATCTCGGCGCCAAGCGGCATGTCATGTTCGACAAACTTGAATTTCGCGGGAACGTCGGTGACGGGAACATATGTGGCGTCTGCGTACGTTATCGGTTCATTGGCCGCAAGAGGCGTTAACGCAACCAGCACGTTGTCGCGTGGATCGAGCTTTAGAATTCTACGAATGTCTGGCACAAGCAGTCCTCTCAAAACCCCTGATGGACAGCAAGGGTTTTCACATTTCAGGATATCGTGGACGAGCAGATGTGCGTTGCGGCGCTTCATGAAATTCATCTCAGGCGCTCAGTTCGGCGTCGCTGTCCTGATGCCGGAGCTGCGGCACCAGCAGCTGGAAAAGCGCCATTGCCACGACATAGCTGCATCCGCAAACGGCGAACAGCATGGAATAGTTATGGGTGCGGCTGAGTAGATATCCGGCGACTGCTGCAAATACCGTTCCGCCCAGCGAGCCCGCGGTTCCCCCAATTCCCACCACCGTAGCCACCGACCGTGCGCGGAACATGTCGGAAGGAGTGGAAAAAATGTTGCACGAGAAACCCTGGTGTGCAGCCGCTGCAATCGTAATCAAGGCCACGGACATCCACAAGGTTGAAACCTGGGCGGCAAAGATGACGGGCAGAGCAGCCAACGCGAATAGGCTCATTGCCATCTTTCGACTGAAATTTACCGAATGCCCATGCTTGATCCAGAATCCAGAGAGCCACCCTCCGAAGATACTTCCAATACTGGCGCCGAAGTAAATGACTACGAGAGGAATGCTCATCTGGGCAATGGAAATGTGGAATCGGCTGGTGAGAAACAGCGGGCCCCAGAAAAGATAAAACCACCAGACTGGGTCTGTAAGAAATTTGGCGGCGGCGAAGGCGATGGCTCCACGGTCGGTCAAAAACGACCAAAGCGAACGTTTTTCGGCCAGTTCCGCAGGTGTGAGATGGCTGTCAGTCAACTGCGTCTCATCGGGACGCAGGCGGTTATATGGGAACAGCATCCATCCAATGAGCCAAAGCATGCTCATGCTCGCAGTGAAGATAAAGCCATAACGCCATCCCCACCGAAGCGCAATGAATGGAATTATTATCGGAGCCAGCAACGCGGCAAAGTTAGTGCCGGAGTTGAAGATGCCTGTTGCGAGCGCTCGTTCTTCCTTCGGGAACCATTCTGCGACTGCCTTCAATGCGGCCGGGAAGTTACCGGACTCTCCGATGCCTAGAAAGAACCGCGCCACGCCAAATCCAAAAGCGCTATTCACAAATGCATGTGCCGCTGAGGATATGCTCCAGATGGCCACGAAAAGACCGTACCCCTTGCGCGTTCCAAGGCGGTCTATGACTCGTCCCGCCAGAATATAGGACAGCCCATAAGCGAACGTGAAGCAGGCTATCATATTGCCGTAGCTTTCTTCGGTCCAGTGCAGGTCTTTTTGCAGCACGGGAGCCAGAATGCCGAGTACCTGGCGGTCCATGTAGTTGGTGGTTGTAGCCAGGAACAGCAAAGCACAAACAAACCAACGCACTCGGCCAATTCCATTGCCTGGCTTATGCATCACTTCCATGTCAGACGGCTGCACTTAGCTCACTCCATTCTGTCTCGCCAGTAGACTACGGGTTGATGGCTTGGGATGGATCGAGAACGAAGGCTGAATACCTAGGCAGCGACAACCTAACTATTCTTTCCTCGTCTCGGTGTTGGTCGAGCGTGCCGCTCTCGCCGATCGAAGCCAGTAACGACCATTCGGTCGCACGATCTGGGAATGATCGAGTTGCTAGAATCACGCCATAAATAACCGGATCCGAAAGCAAAACAGTCTATTTATACCATGAGGCCTTTATTGCTGGATCGCCCGGGGGGAGCCGGACGGTCAAGGAAG
>JAJZIF010000590.1 GCA_021810735.1 Acidobacteriota bacterium | reverse complement strand
ATGTCGCCGGCACCGTCCAACTCCTACCAGGAGAATTGAAAATGTCTGGACCCAAGTTACCCATAGATCAGAGTGACCCGTCGTCTGTAAATCCGCAGCGTCCCGATGTCGAGCACGCGGCAGAGAACAAGGCGGCCAAAGGAATTACGCGGCGCGGCTTTCTGAAAGGCGCTGGTGTAGCGGCCGCTGGAACGGCGCTGTTGGAAGGCGCGCAGGTTTTCAGCCGCGAGGCGGTTGCCGCCACACGCGGGGAACAGCACGGCGTTAAGGAGTATGGGCCGGGAGCAATCCCGGTTACGCTGCATGTGAACGGGAAGGAGCAAACCATTCAAATCGAGCCGCGCACCACTCTGGCCGATGCGTTGCGCGTGCACATGGGGCTGACCGGCACCAAGGTCATCTGCGACCGCGGGTCATGTTCCGGCTGCACGGTGCTGCTGGACAAGACGCCGGTGAACAGTTGCATGATGCTGGCCCTGGACGCTGTGGGGCATCGGGTGACGACAATCGAAGGGTTGGCGGAAAATAGCGAGATGCATCCAGTGCAGGCGGCGTTTATCAAGCACGACGCCATGCAGTGCGGTTTCTGCACTCCCGCCATGGTGATGACCTGTTCCGCGCTGCTGGAAAGGAATCCAAAGCCGACGGAAGAAGATGTGCGCAACGCCACCGCAGGCAATCTCTGCCGTTGCGGCACGTATCCGAGAATCTTTGCCGCTACACTGGAAGCCGCGGGCGTTTCCAGCGCTGAAACCACCCGCAACGCGTAGGAGAAAACCATGGCGACAACGAAATTGACTTCCTCTGCAGAAGCTTTGCTGGATGCGGCGGCGGACGCGGCCCAGGCTCCAGCGGGCACGGAAACCGTGATGATGCCGGTTGGGGTTCCAGGCTATACGCTGCGGCAGGAGCCGCGCACGGTGCCGACGACGGAGCCGCCGGTGCTGCCGGTCAATGATGAATGCCAGTACATCGGCAAATCTCCCGCGCGCTGGGACGCGCATGCCAAGGTGACAGGAAGCGGGCGCTACACGGCGGACATTCAGTTGCCGGGGATGTTGTACGCGAAGTTTGTGAACGCGAATGTTCCCCACGCCAGGGTGGTTTCGATCGATACTTCGGCAGCCGAGAAAGTTCCCGGGGTCAAAGGCGTGTTCGTGATCGAGCGAGTGCTGGGTCCAGCGGTGCTGCGCGATCCTTCGCTGGAGATGTCGCGTTATCCCATCGTGCGGTATGCAGGTCAACCTATTGCGGCGGTGGCGGCGACCTTGCCGCATATCGCCGAAGAAGCCGCGGCGCTGGTGAAGGTGCAGTATGAGGCCAAACCGTTTGTGGTCGATATGGAGATGGCGCGCCAGCCGGATTCTCCCAAGGTGTTTCCCGGGCCGGCGGACCAGGCTGGTTCCGCGGGCGGTGGTGGCGGGCCGCATGGAGTTCCACAGACGGGGAATATCCATGGACCTTCGGTGCATACGCACGGCGATGTCGAGCAGGAATTCAAGAATGCCGATGTGGTGGTGGAAGCGAACTACGTCACCCAGGTGCAGACCCACAGCGCGTTGGAAACCCATGGCGTGGTGGCGGACTGGAAGCCGGACATGCTGACGGTGTGGGCTTCGACGCAAGGCACTGCCAGCGTGCGAGAAGAACTGGCCGCATTTTTCAAAATCCCCAAGTCTCAGGTGCGGGTCATCACGGAGTTTGTCGGCGGAGGCTTCGGCGCCAAGTTTGGCCCAGGAAATCCCGGGGTTGTCGCCGCGGCGTTGTCGAAACAAACCGGCGCTCCGGTGCGCCTGATGCTGGATCGCAAGGAAGAACATCTCTCTGTAGGCAACCGCCCCAGTTCCGATCAGACGCTGAAGATTGGAGCCAAGAAGGACGGCACGCTCACTGCGATTCAACTGATCAGCTATGGCACCGCGGGGTGCGGGACAGGCGCGGGCTGTGCCGGACCGGCAACGAATCTATATACGATGTCTTCGCTGCACACCGAAGAAAATGATGTCTTTATCAATGCGGGTCCCGCGGCGGCCTTCCGCGCACCGGGTCATCCGCAGGGTATGTTTGCGCTCGAGCAGACGATCGACGAACTGGCGGAAAAACTGAACATGGGACCGCTGGAATTGCGCGACAAGATTGACGACAATCCTGTGCGTCGGGTCGAGCGCCAGATTATTGCGGAGAGCTCCATCTGGAAGTCTCGCAATCCCAAGCCGAATGCCGACCCTGGACATATCAAGCGCGGAGTTGGGCTGTCGCAGTCGGTCTGGTATCGCCATATCAACATGGATTCCGCCGCGGAAGTGAGGGTACATCGTGACGGCTCGGTGGAAATTCTGTCCGCCGTGCAGGACATTGGCACCGGCATCAAGACGGTGCTGGCGCAAGTGGTGGCGGAGCAATTTGGTGTGCCGCCGCAGCAGGTGTCGGTAAAGATCGGCGATACAAATTACCCGGTGGGACCCAACTCCGGTGGCAGCGTCACCACGGCTTCGCTGTCGCCTGCCGCACGTGACGCGGCGTGGCAGGCGGCGCAGAAATTTCTGGCCAGCGTGGCTCCTGCGCTCGGCACGAGCGCGGACGACCTGGTTCTGAGCAAAGGAGAAGTGAGTAGCAAGAGCGGGAAATTTCAGCCGGTCAGTTTCCGCCGCGCCGCCGCCAAAATGGACACCAGCGAGGTTTCGGCGCAGGCGCGGCGCATTCCCGACTACGACAAAAGCAAGTACGACACCTATGGCGGCGTCGATGTCGCCGAGATTGAAGTGGATACCGAGCTGGGCATTATCCACGTGAAGCGGTTTTTCGCCGTGCATGACTGCGGCC
>JAJZIF010000029.1:12056-16805 GCA_021810735.1 Acidobacteriota bacterium | reverse complement strand
CCGGCCCGTGCCTCCTGCACAGCGGAAATCGCATGCGCCAGGCTGGCTTCCGCGCTCTTCACCCCGGCCTCAGCGACATTGACCGCGCTGCTCTGCGATGCAATCCTGCGGCCCTCATCCACAATGTTGCCTTGCAACGTCGCCTGCTCTGACCGCGCCAGCTTCAGCGCATACGCATACGGCCGCTCGTCGATATCCAGCAGCAATTGACCCTGCTTCACATACTCGTTATCCGCCACGTACAGGTGCATGATGGGCCCGTTCACAACCGGCGCCATCCCAATAAAGTTGGCGAATACCTCGGCGTCATCCGTGCGCGGATTGTCGATCACTTGCCTCACCACCAGCAAGCCCGTAATCAGCGCCCCAACAATTGCAGCCACACTGATGCTGCGTCCAACCGCGCGTCGCGCTCTCGGAGACAAATCAGACAGCATGAAGTCCTTTCACCGGCTGAACAATAGCAACCACAGCGTGAATGCCAGCAGCGCCGCCATGCAGGGATAAACCAAAATCGACGGCTGCACCTCCCGCTCCAGATGCGCTCGTTGCAGCCCCCAGTAAACAAGCGATGTCAGCACAATGCCCACCGCAATGCATAGGAGCCAGGCAGGAAAATACGAACCAAGAATATTGAAGTCGGGGGCGTGGCTGCATCCGGTCATCGTCAGCAGGGCGGTCATCGCCACCGCTCCAGCGAAAGCGCGCCTCGCGGCAATGATCACAAGATGTCGCCTCCTCTGCATTCAGTGTCCTGCCTTCGCTGGTTGCGAAGCGATAAGGTCGCCTGTCTGGAAGGCCAGCTTCGCCGTCTGCAGCAGAAGCTGTGTCCTTGCCGTTACGTCCTCCGCGCGCGCCCGTGCCAGCGCCTTCTGGGCGGCAATCACATCTAGGATGTTGCGCACTCCGTAGTTATACGACTCCCGTGCCGCATCATACGATTGCTCCGCCGAAGTCACCAGGGCCAACGCTGCCTGCCGCTGCCGCAGCGCCGTTTCCACATCCGTATGCGCGGCCCACACCTCATTGGCAATCTGGTCGCGCAACGTACCAATCTGCGCCTGAGCAGCAGCCCTCTGTGCCAGCGCCTGCGCCACTTCATTCCGGCGGCGGCCGCCCTCAAACAGAGTCCATTTCAGCTCCAGGCTTGCATCCCATGTCTCGCCGCCCGCATACCCGGGCGGCAGCAGATCCTGCTGCCCATATTGCCGCGTCTCTCCCCCCTCGCCGTTCAGGCTCAGCGTCGGAAAGTACGCGGACCGCTGATGCCGGATCGTCGCATTCGCGGCTTTCACCTTGGCCAGTAGAGCCTTCAGATCGGGCCGTTGTTCCAGCGCTCTCTGCGTTTCTTCGCGTACGGAGTCAGCGAGTTGCGTTGGCATCTCCAGCGCGCTCACCTTCTGCACCTGAAACTCCGTGTCGGCAGGCAAATCCAGCACCGCGGCCAGATCGCCGTGAGCAATCTCCTCTGCTCCGATGGCATCCTGCAAATCGTATTCGGCCTGTGCCGTCGAAGCCTGCGCCTCCAGCACATCCGGCTTTGTCGCCAGCCCATGTTTCAGGCGGTCCTGCGCATCGGCCTCCACCGCCTCCGCGTTGCGCAGGCTCACTTCCGCCGCCTGCCGTAACCCTTGAGCATTCAGCAGCCGATAGTACGCAGACATCACTCGAAAGATGATGCGCCGATGCGTGTCATTAAAGCTGAGGTCTGCCGCCAGCAGATTCCACTTGGCCGCATCAATGGTTCCAGTGCGCCCGCCAAAATCAAACACCAGGTATTCCGCGTGCAGCTCCGGCGAAAAATTACCGTAGGTCTGCCGGTAGAACGTGGAGTTCAGCAGCACCCGCACTCGCGCCGTATTCGCAACCGCCAGCGCTGCAATCGTCGGATACCACTCCGAGCGTGCTATTCCAAGCTGCGCCGCCCGCGCCTTGGCCTGCTGCCACGCATACCGCGTTTCAGGGTTATGCCGCTCCGCCAGGTCGATCAGATCGGCCAGCGTGTACACCTTCGCCGAAGATACAGAATAGGTATCCAGCGGCGGTGCCGGAAGCTCCCGACTGAGTTTTGCTTTTGCAGGAGCCTGCCAAAGACTGTCCGGTGCGGTTGGCGCCTTTTGCGCGATGCAACTCGGCGCTCCACACAAGAACAGGACAACTGACGCCAGAAGTAGGAGAGAGCCCTTCATCAATTCAAACAATTATGCGCGGACAAATTTCATTGTGCATGAGCCGCACGCCACAGGTAAATACCCTCTGCCGCGCTGGTTCGAGTCCAAAGACCACCCGTCGGATAATCTGTGGCCCTTGCGATCCTCCTGGTCACAATCACTGAAAAAGGTCAGCATCACGACGGCATAAAGAACTAACCCTATCGCAATGGCAGCTTCTGTTCCCATTCATAATCCTCATCCGTGCTTTCGCAGATTGCGAAGGCCCACACTGGGGCCGACTGCCTGTACTCATGCTGCGAAGCGGTGGCCTGACCTCGGCGAGCTTACGGCTCGTTCATCTGCATGCTGCCCGGGCGCTTGGGCAATTCAAAAAAATTGTGGAGGCGATAAGAACCCCAGTACCCGCCCCAGCGCGAATCCGATTGCAGCAACGCACCCAGGCGATCAATCATCTCCGTTCTCAGCTTTGCGTGTTGCGGTTCCTGCGCTAGATTTTCTGCTTCCACGGCGTTCAAGTCGTATAACTCATCAATCCGCGACGAGGTGTTGTATGCGTAAAGGTGGTGATTGCCTTTTCCATCCCATTGCTGAATTCCACACGCGAAGTTCACACCCACATGCCAGCCACAGGAAAAGATCATGTTGCGATCGGCAGGGGTTGCGTCTGGCTGCATATATGGAATCAACGATTGACCATCCAGCCACGCATCCGGTTCCACACCCGCCACAGAAAGAAGGGTTGGAGCCACGTCGAGCAACGACACCGGCGCATCTACCGCATGTGGCTGGATGCCCACTGACGATGGCATCTTCACGACCAGCGGCGCGCGCAATACGTCAGGATAGAGATACACACCTTTATCCACCAGGCCCCATCGCCCGTTCATTTCTCCATGATCGCCCATCAGGATAATCACCGAGTCGTCATAAAGATCTTTCTCCTTCAAAGCCTGGATCAGCTTCCCGATCGCGCGATCGACCACTTCCATCTGCAACGCATGCGCCACCCGGTAATCCATCATCGACTGCGGGTTGTAAAGCCCCCAATACCGCCGATAAAGGTCATAAATTTCGGGCTGATTCGCAAATGACGCCCAGTCGCGAGCTTGAACTTTTTTATAAGTCTCAGGCAAGGTCATGACCGCTCGCAGTTCCTTCTCGCGCTCCGCATATCCATCGGGGACACTGAACGGCTGGTGAGGATCGAAGATATCCAACTGCAGATAGATCGGTTGCCCGGCTGTGGAAGGACCGGCCATGGCGCATTCAAGTTTTTCGATGGCCCGCTGCACCAGGAAATGACTGTACTGCGCCTCCTCCGGGAAGGGCTTGCCATCTCCCTGCACAATCCAGCCGCCTATCGAGTTGCCCGGCGTAACACGGTCCTGCTGCAGCAGCACTATTTCTCTGGAATACTTCTGTGGCTTCACGCCCAGCCGTCGCTGGTAGCTCAGATATGCCTCGTCCTGATAAATCGGCGGATACCATTGGTCCCACGCATTATCGTTCTCCCCAAAGGCATCCATAAACTTGCTGGTTCCCACATGGCACTTGCCACAGTGTTTGGTAACATAGCCGGCTTTCTTCAGGTACTCCGGAAAAATAACATCGTCCGCACGAAGCTGAGTCTCCAGACCAACAGGAGAATGTTCTCCATTTCCCAGAACGTACGTATACCTCCCAGTCAAACAAGCCGCCCGTGACGGTCCGCATAAGGGAACGGGAGCAAACGCATTTTGAAAACTTACGCCGTCACCCACCAATTCTCTCAATGCCGGCAGGTTCATCTCCCTCGAAAACGGACGAGACGGGTGATAGAAGTCGGGACTGATCATGTCGATTGTGATCAGAAAAATATTCGGCGGCTTACCCGGACCGACATGGTTTCGAAAGGAATTCTGCCTCGTCTTCTCATGCAAAAACTGCACCGACGCAACCTCCTTCCCGCTCTTGTCGTCATTCCTCATCCTGTCTCCCTTGTGAAACACCTCTTATCCGGCCTGGATCCCGCCGCCGCGTCCGATCGACATTGCGCTTTTAGAACTTCCCCCAATAAGCACTCTATATCGTCTCCCTGTAATCGTATACATGCTGTCCATCCTCAACCCGGATGTAACGGCTGATGGCTGATATCTCCCGCCCTCACAATCGCCGCAGATCTGAGGGCAAAACCTCTTATCACAGTCACCCCCTCCCCGCGCAGAACAAAGACACCGTGTAAAGCTTTCAGGTATTCCAGCAGTGGACGGCGATTTGCCTTCGAAGTAAGGTCCCCAGGCGCTCCTTGCAAAGACGTACCTGGGACTATTTGCGAAAGACATCCGTCACACGCAACAGTTTGCTTCTGGTTGTGCGAGCAGTGCTGCCGCGATCATGTTCTGAACTTCTTGGTCGAAAAGGGAGTGCAGCTTCTCGCGCGCGGCATCCCAGAAGATTTTCATGAAATGCACCGGGATGAGGATGAGCATCCGCCGCCTGCGGCAGTTTGGGTACACTTTCGCCCCTAAACACTGTACGAGCTCTAAGCAATAGATTCTGCTGGATCTATTTTGGTGCCGTGGGAGGGAGAACCTCA
>JAJZIF010000029.1:0-12046 GCA_021810735.1 Acidobacteriota bacterium | reverse complement strand
TTATAGATTCACGAATCGCCGGAACCGCTCAAACCGACAGAACCGACATTTCTGGGCACAATCCAGGCACACTTTGGGCACACTCTTTTGGGGCGAGCTCACATTTGAACAGCGGCAAGCATCGAGAACTCTCTCGGCCACCCGCAGAACGCCGAAGGAAGCTTCCACGCATTGGAGCTGCCGAAAACTGGCTGCGCTCGTCTCGAAGGTCGGCATAGGGATGCAGCGCGTGGCCCAAGGCTGGCTCGTGCGCATGCTGCTGACGCACCATCATCCATCCGCACTGGGCATCGTCATGGCGCTCCGGCTTGCGCTTCAGCTGCTGTTGCCGCCGTGGACGGGAATTTACCTTTGCAAGAGAATACCTTCCGGTAAAGCCAGCGGGCAAAATCTCCGCGCTTGATGGGGCCCTTCGGCTGAATACCGGCCTCGTGCATACCGGGCAGATTTTTCCAGGAAGGATCCGTGGCGATGCGTCGAAGCACCACGGCACTTATGTGCCTCGCAAGGCCGCTCTTCCGGAGTGCCTGCAGTACCTGCGTCCCCGACATGGGTGCATTTGCATCGAAGTGCAAGGATTTGCCGTCAACCGGAAGCCATCCCCGCACAGCCGCGATTTGCGCAGCAGCGAAGAGTGGCGAACCGGGAGCAACGTCATCAAACCAGAAGATCGGGTGTCCCTGCATGACGAGCATGCGCTGCAATCCCAAGAGCGCTTTCCTGCTTCTGTCGATGGCAGCCGGGGTCGTCTTGTGTTGCAGAGCCCAGGCAACCGTGGCACCCACAGCTTCTCCAATAGACCACAAGGTGGGATGCAGGCGATAGGCGCCGTTCGTGATGTGGGTGGTTCCAATGTCGGTGGAAGCAGCCAGCAGGTTATCTGCATTGCGGTCGATAAGCGCACCGAGCGGAATCTCGTACGGCTTTGTTTGCGATGTGAAGTCTTTTCCTGTGCAGGTATGTACATCAATCGGGTATTGTCCGATGCCCACCGTGTCAGGATAAAGTTCCGCCCGCGCCCCTGGTTGAAATTTGACGGCAATGCTCTGCTCCACAATGGTCCGGAGTGGGATAATGCGCCGCGATTCGCGAATATAGGGTTGCTGAGAGAGACCATCTGCGCTTCCCATGCCTTGACGAAGCAGCTGAACCTCGGGATATCCGCGTCCCCTCCCATCATCGCGCGGAATTTCATGACGCAGCCACCAGGCAAAACCGAGGGAGACCTGCTTTGCCTGCTGCAATGCCTCGGCCTCCTCCAGGGGATTTCCAGACAATAGGTGCGCATCGCAGTAATCGTTGCTGTTCCAATTCATCGCACTGATGTCGCCGGCAAAATCTCCGGGCTTGAACTGCGCAGCGTCCACTAGCCGCCGGTAATCCCAAAACGATCCCGGAGTTCCCGGCGCTTTCTCGAACATCTTGTAGGTGAGGGTTCCGCCATGACCATTGAGGATGGTCATCGAATACTTCGCTTTGAATTTCTCGTAACCTGTCGGCGGATGCTTCCTCACGCCGGCGACGGGCCTCTTGTGTAACAGCATCAGGAACGGATAATTGAAACTCTGCACCGCCGCCGGGTCTGCCTGCTTTGGGGCATCGGGTTCGCCGGTTTCACTTCTGGATTCTGCACCGGTGCGATAGGGCAGTCCACTGATCGCAATGAGGTCTCCGAGCGCGCTGGCGTCGACAAAGTATTTCCCATTCAGCCGGAGCCATTGACGGCGGCCAAAGTCATACGCCAGTACGCTCGCAATGGTGCGTCCTTTTCGCGAAACGCGGACAGGGACGGTATGTACCCACAAGTGAATTCTTCCACTTACGAGATAGGGCTTGAGAAGACTCTCGAGGACCGCCAGGCCGCGCTTCGGCTGAAAGCACAGGCTGCTGACCCAGCACTTTCCGGGATTGAATCCCGTCAAAGAATCTGTTGTCTTTAATGCAGGGGCGCCTTTCAACTGCCTGTAGTAGGAAGCGCGAATCCTGCGGCTCAGTGCTGCAAAGCTGGCAGTTGCTCCGGTGCTGTCGATCCACCGGTTGCCGTCAAAGGCAGACACTCCCTGTGAGGTCATTTGGCCGCCCACCCATAACGTGGGCTCCGTCATGCATACGGTAATACCCTCGCGCGCGGCCTCCAGTGCGGCGCTCACACCGCCCATCCCCGCGCCGATGATGACAACGTCGCAATCGTACACCTGCTCCGGCCCAGAAGGAATATGGACAACCGCCTTGGAAGGATTTCCCGCAGCGCGCACCCTGAGCACATCGAGAGCCACTGCCGGCCGCGCCTGATGTGCGGGCGCCGCGAACGCCGCATGATGGCCGAAGAGAAGGAAGAGCACGTTCAACAGGATCGAGGCTCTAGCTCTTGCCCGGTGCAGCCGTGGGATCTTTTCGAAGAGCCGGTATTGTTCTCTCAATCTTTCCATCGTGCTGTCGAATTTGTGTTCATGCATGGAGCAACCCTTTAGACTGCAATTTTTCCGGTGACTCGCGACATGCGCGCACATGCCTCCTTGCATTGCTTTGTAGAGGCGCACCGACCGGAGCGTGCGGCGTCAGGAAGGAACATCGATGAAGGCGAGAGCGCCTGCCCCCACCATGCCCGCATGGCTTCCTCCTGTGGCCAGTAGAATTTCGGCGGAGCGCCTGTCTCCGAACGGAAGGATTTCCCTCATCATTTGCTTCACGTCCGCGGCGAAGGTGGGAAGGCCTTCAATGAGTCCTCCGCACAACAGCACGGCCTGGGGATCGAAAAAGGCAAAGAGGTTGGCGATGCCCTCTGCAAGGTAGTGTGAGAGAGCGCCATAAGCCTGTTGCGCGGCGGGGTTGCCAGCGAGGGCCAGGCGGTTGATTTTCCAGGCGAGTTCACTTTCGGTGAGGCCAGATGGAGGCGAGGATGCCTGCGGGTGGCGGGCATATTCGCGCAACAAGGCGGCGGTGGAGACATAGGCTTCCAGACAGCCGGAGCGTCCGCAATTACAGGGCAGGCCATCGATGCGAATGACGTGATGACCGATGGAACCGGCAAAACCTTGGTTGCCCTGGATGAGACGGCCAGCGGAAACAATGCCACCACCAACGCCGGTGCCGAGGGTGATCACGGCAAAATTGGCAAAGCGTGCGCCGAGGCCAAATTGCTGCTCCGCGACGACAACTGCATGCGCATCGTTGAGAACCCAGACGGGGAGGCCGAAGCGTTCTTCCGCAAACTGGCGAAGCGGAAAGCCCGTCCAGCCGGGAAGATTGTCCGTTGCCGCGAAGATGGAACCGTCGCTGGCGTTGATCACTCCTGCGCTGGCGATGCCAAGTCCGCAAGGTGAAATGCCTTCTTCTTTCGCGGATGCCAGAACCTGTTCGATTGCTCGCGCGAGGTTTGCGGCGATGATATCGCGACCTTTGGGTGCCTCAGTTGGCACCCGGACGACAGAGGAAACGCCGCCCGTTCTGCTGACGATGCCCGCCTTGATGGAAGTGCCGCCGAGATCGACACCGAGAGCGGGTGCGCCATCGCGGCGAGGCTCGATGGCGCGCACAAACTGCCGGGTGATATCACCGGGACGAGTGATGGCGCCGCCTACCACTACGCAATGAGCGCCCTCCGCGACAGCGCGCCGGGCATCCTCCGGGGTTGCAATGTGGCCTTCGGCAAGGATCGGAAGCTTGACCTTGCGCACGAGTTCGGAGAGCAGATCCCAGTTGAACGAGCGGCTGGAGCGCGTTTCTTCGGTATAGCCGTGGAGAGTGGTGCCGATGAAGTCCGCGCCGGCCTCGGCAGCCGCCAGCGCCTCGGAGAGGGTAGCGATATCGGCCATGACGGGAAGACCAAGCCGTTCGCGGATGTTGCGCAGGATCTCCCGCCAGGGTTCTCCAAAATCGTAGCTCTGGCTCGTGCAGTCGAGCGCGATGATAGAAGCGCCTGCCGCGGCAAGGACTTGGGCCGATTTGAAATCGGGGGTGATGCGCAGCCTGTCGCCTTGGTATTGCTTGCTGATACCGATGATGGGGACGCTGGTGTCCTGGCGAATCGCGGCGATGTGCTCGGGACTGTGGATACGGAGGCCTGCGGCTCCGGCCATGACGGCGGCGCGAGCGATGCGCCGGATGGTGTCAACATGATCGAGGGGATCTCCGGGCCAGGCCTGGCAGGAGACGATGAGACGTCCTTTGATTTGATCGCAAATCGTCATGGGTTGGGTCCGAATGCCGGCTCCTTGCAAGAGGGCGGATCGCAGGGTTGGACACACTTGTATAGCCCACTGTACAGTATGCGATGTTATCGAAACAACGATGTTGCCGCCCTGCAGGAGAAATCCAATGCATGGCTAGGCTCCGCGAGATATGCCGGATGAAGCGGAGCGGATAGAAATGCTTCGCACGGGAGTGGATGGCCGCATCCGTTGGACACAGTAGCTGGGAGTTGCAGGATGAGCAGCGATCTTAATCGCCGGGAGTTCCTGGCGGCACTGGGCATTGGGGCGGCGGCGCTGACGGTGCACGCCGAGCAGAACGGCGCAACGCCGACGAGGAAGATCAAGCCAATCAGGGGAAGCTGGTTCGAGTTCCAGCATCATGCCACGGTGGAGGGTGTGGACTGGAATCCGGCGTTGGTGCGCTTTACGGCCGAGCAGTGGGAAGAAAAGATTCAAGAGATTGCCGGACTGGGCCTCCGGTATCTCGTTCTGATGTCGACGGCGTTGTATTACCGGGCTTTCTTCAACACGCCGATTTACGCCAAGTGGCAACTGGCGTGTGCGGATCCGCTGGAGGCGGTTCTATCTGCGGCCGACAATCACAACATCAAGTTTTTCATCGGCGGAGGATTCTACGGGGACTGGACAAGCCCGGGAATCATTACCAATCCGAAGGACATGAAGGAGCGGCTCCAGGCGATGGAGGAACTGGTCAGCCGCTATGGGCATCATCCGAGCTTCTATGGCTGGTACTGGCCGGACGAAGCCGAGATCAACCCTTACTTCTCGCCCGAGTTCATCCGTTATGTCAACACCTGCTCCCATGTGGCGCGGCAACTCAAGCCGCAGGCTCCGATCATGATTGCGCCGTACGGGACCCGTCACGCCGTAAATGATGACCGGTACGTGCAACAACTGGATGCCATGGACGTGAACATCTTTGCCTATCAGGATGAAGTGGGTGTCCAGAAGTCCACCCCGGCGGAGACTCCCCGATATTACGAGACTCTGCGTAAGGCCCACGACCGCTCGCAGAAGGCGAAACTGTGGGCCGACATGGAGATTTTCCGATTCCAGGGCAGGGTCTATCACAGCGCGCTGATGCCGGGCCCGTTCGACCGCATTTTGCGGCAGATAGAGGCGGTTTCACCGTGGGTAGACGAGATCCTGGTGTACCAGTACCTGGGAATGATGAACAAGCCGGATTCGGCAGCGTTTGCCGGATCTCCGGAGTCGACGAAGCTGTATACGGATTACGCGAACTGGTTACACAGGCGACGAGCATGACGGCCCCGCAAAGCCTCATCGAGCCTACTGCGCCGCAGCGGGAATTCGCACAGCGGCGCGATAGCGGTCTCCTCGATAAGCCGAATGCGCTGTTTCCACGGCGGTTCCATCAACGCTCCAGAGCGTACGCGAGATGACGAGGAGAGCGGAACGAATTGGGATGTTGAGAAGTTCGGCTTCACGCTTTGTGGCGGCGCGCGCTTCGAGAATCTCATCCACGCGGCTGAGACGGATCTGGTAGCGCTCGCGCATGGTTTCATAGAGCGACCGATGGGCAAAGCTCAGCCGCTCAATGCCGGGGAAACGCTGCGCAGGCAGGTGGATCTCCTCAATCGCCAGAGGGATGCCGTCCGCCAGGCGCACACGCTGCAAATGGAAGACGCGGGAGCCCGCCGGGAGGCCGAAAACCGCCGAGACATTCTCCGGCGACGCCATCAGCCCGGAGTGCAGGACCCGGGACGAAGCCTTGATACCGAGTGCGCGCATTTCCGCTGTGAATCCGCAGAGGTGAGAGATGTCCTGCTCCACCGGAGGCTGGCTGACGTAGGTGCCTTGGCCCTTATTCCGTGCGGCGAAGCCTTGATTCTTGAGAGTCTGCAGCGCCTGGCGTGCCGTCATGCGGCTGATGCCAAAAATACGGCTGAGCTGCTCCTCACTGGGCAGAAGGTCTCCGGAGCGGAGGGTTCCCGCCTGGATGAGCGAGAGCAACTGGCTCTGGATCTGTGCGTACATCGGGGTAAAGCTCGCTCGATCCAGCGGGGCAAACTTCCACTTCGTTGCCGGCTTGCGCGGCGTCGTGGACCGGGACGATTTTCGCGGCGATGACTTCATGGCGGCAGGAACACTTACCGTATTGCGTTGCCGGGCAGCGCGTCAAGCGCCTGCGCGGCTGAGAATGATGACTGCGATGAGCAGGACCGGGATTGCGTAATACATGTAGGCGCGGGCCCGCGGAGATGCGCCCTTCCATTCACCAAGGCTGACGCCGATGAGATTGGCAAGGAGCAGGCCCGTGGCCAGACTGAGAGGCCATCCAATGGATGTGCCCAGAGAGCCAAGCCGGGGCGCCGCCGCTCCGTAAACGAAAATGCTGCCGCCCCAGAGCAGCGCCATGACGGCGGAAAAGCCGTAAAGACGAAACTTTCCGGGCTGACGGAACTTTCCGAGGCTTCGATTGCGGGCAAGAAGAAATGCGCAGAAGCCAAGGTTGGCGACCGAACCGGCGGCAAGCATGATGAACCAGATGAGATTCGTACTGGAAAACGGGCTGAGCCCGGCGGCTCGACCGTATACAGCGATGGGCTGGGCCAGCGAAAACCCCATGTTAAAGACTGCGGAGAGCACGCCCGAACCAGAGGCCATGAGAAGCGCGATGCGCACCGGGCGCGCGTGGCCCACCATGGAACCGCGCTGGTGGACCGGCGCATCGGCCTGTTCGCGGAGGCGTCCTGCGTGCCCGCACAAGGCGATGCCTGCAACCTCGACAGCGACACCGAAGAGAATCATCTCTCCGGTGTGACTCAAGAGGCGGTGCGGGGCGAGGATCAGGATGGGAAGCAGGGCTCCAAGAGCCGAACTGATGGCCAGGACCAGAGTGTTGGCGAGGGAGATGCCCACGGCGCTGACGCTCTGACCAAACAGCAGGGCTCCGAAGCCCCAGGCTAAACCAGTTACAGATGCAATCAAGGCGGAAGGTGCCGGCGCATGGGCAAGGATGCTCCAGCTTTGCGGTGCCATTGCCGTGATGAGGGACGCGGGCAGAATGAGGCATGAGACCAGGATGAAAAGGCTCCAGACGTTTTCCCATTCCCATCGCCCGAGAAATCGCATGGGAAGGGTGAATGATCCATTCATCATCCCGGAGAGAATGGCCAGAAAAGAACCGGCAACAAGAGTATCTTTCAAGCCTGCAAACCCACCTCTGCTTCACCATTGTTCGGGTAGAGCTCAGGCCACCCGCTCATACCCCAGTCAACTATACAGGAAATGGGTCAATACGGTTCAGGAACTCGGGCGCTGGCACACTGGAGGCCCTGTATCCCAAGTCATATGCCCGTCCGTAGCGGTTTTGTGGATGCGGCACACTATTGCAGCACCGTATTCCATGAGCTGATTCATAGCACCCGCCACGAAAGCCGCCCGAATCGTACCTTTGGCGACCGTTTCGGCGATGAGCTTTACAACAATGAAGAATTAGTTGCCGAGATGGGCGCAGCTTTCCTTTGCGCTATCGCCGTGTACGCGGCGGAGTAAAAATAGGCCACGAAACGGCGCATAAGCGTGGTTTTGTGGCGGTGTAAAAGTAGTCCACCCGCCAGATTCTTCACAGAGACCTGCAGTAGCTGGAGTGCCGAGATGGATTCGGCGCGCCGGGGAGCTGTGTTTTCTGTGGGATACCGGAGGGATGAAGACGGTGGAACTGTATGCGCGAGTACGGCGTGCGGTGTTGGTCGAAGGGATGAGCCGGCGGGCAGCGGCGCGTGAGTTTGGCTTGGCGCGGAAGACGGTGGGCAAGATGCTGGAGTACTCGGTGCCGCCCGGTTATCGGCGGCAGCAACCGGTGTGCCGGCCGAAGCTGGGTCCCTGGCAGGGCGTGATCGACGCGATTCTGGAAGAGGACGAGCAACGTCCGCGCAAGCAGCGACATACGGCGAAGCGGATCTTCGAGCGGCTGCGGGCCGAGCGCAGCTACACGGGCGGCTACACGATCGTGAAGGACTACGTGCGGGAGCAGAAGCTGGGCGGCCGGGAGATGTTCATCCCGCTGGTGCACGCGCCGGGCGAGGCGCAGGCTGATTTCGGCGAAGCGATGGTGGTCATCGCCGGTGTGGAGCGGAAGGCGCACTTCATGTCTTTTGATCTGCCGCATTCGGACGATTGCTTTGTGCAGGCGTTCCCAGCTGAGACCAAGGAAGCGTTTCTCGAAGGCCACGTACGCGCCTTCGAGTACTTCAACGGCGTGCCGGTGCGGATTCTCTATGACAACACCACACTCGCCGTGGCACGGATTCTTGGCGACGGTGAGCGGCAGAAGACGCAGGCATTCTCTGAACTGCAGAGTCACTACCTGTTTGCGGAGAAGTTCGGCCGTCCGGCGAAGGGCAACGACAAGGGCAAGGTGGAGAACCTGGTAGGCTATGCGCGGCGCAACTTCATGGTGCCGATTCCGCGGGCGGCAAGCTGGGAAGAGCTGAACGCGCAACTGGCTGAGGCCTGTCGTGCTCGCCGCGCGCAACGGCTGCGCGGCCATCGAGAGACCATCGGCGAACGGTTCGAGCGGGATCGCGCGGTTTTTCTGCCGCTGCCCGGCGTTCGCTTCGAGGCCTGCGATAAAAAGGCCGTACGCGTCAGTTCGATCTCGCTCGTCCGCTATCGCACCAACGACTACTCGGTGCCGACCGAGTACGGCCATCGCCAGGTGCTGGTCAAGGCCTATGTGCACCGCATCGTGATCGCCTGTGGCAGCCAGATCATCGCCGAGCACAAGCGCAGTTATGAACGGGAAGCCACGGTCTACGATCCACTGCATTATCTGGCCCTGCTCGAACACAAGAGCCGGGCTCTGGACCAGGCCGCGCCACTGACAGGCTGGCAGTTGCCGGAGTGCTTTGCCGAACTGCGCCGGATGCTCGACAGCCGGCTGTGCAGGTATGCCGCGCGTGAGTACATCCAGGTGTTGCGGCTGCTGGAGACCTTCGAACTTGCGGACGTCACTCATGCCATCGAAGATGCGTTGCGATTAGGCGCGATCAGTTTCGACGCCGTGCGCCATCTGCTGTTGTGCCGTATCGAACGGCGTCCACCCAGGCTGGACATGGCCAACTGGCCGCACCTGCCGCCGGCCCGGGTGAGAACCACGCGCGCCGCCGACTACATGAGCCTGCTGGCTTCTCCCGCACGGGAGACAACACTATGAGCGCAACCACGCCCGATACACCGCAGGTGCTGCTGGAGCATCATCTCAAGGCGCTGCGACTGCCCACCTTCCTGCGCGAGTACGATAAGCTGGCCCGCACCTGTGCGGTCGAAAAGGCTGACTTTCCGAACTATCTGCTGCGGCTTGCGGAACTGGAGTTGCTGGACCGCGATCGCCGTGCCGTCGAGCGCCGTATCCGCCAGGCGAAGTTCCCGGTCACCAAGAGCCTCGATAGCTTCGACTTCCTTGCCATCCCGGCGTTGAACAAAACCCTGGTGCTGGAGCTGGCACGCTCCGAGTACCTGACCCGCGAGGAGAACGTCCTGCTGCTCGGCAACAGCGGCACCGGCAAGACGCACATCGCGCTGGCGCTTGGCTTGGCGGCTTGTCAGCGCGGCTTCCGTGTCCGCTTCCTCACTGCCGCCGCGCTGGTTGGCGAACTGATCGAGGCACGCGACGAAAAGTATCTCAGACGCTTCCAAAAGCAACTGACTGCTCATGAACTGCTGATCATCGATGAGCTGGGTTATGTGCCGCTGTCGAAAACCGGCGCCGAGTTGCTCTTCGAGACCATCAGCCAACGCTATGAGCGCTCCTCCACGCTGATCACCAGCAACCTGCCCTTCGACGAGTGGACCGAGATCTTCGGCTCTGAACGGCTGACCGGCGCGCTGCTCGACCGGCTCACCCATCATGTCCATATCCTGGAAATGAACGGCGACTCCTACCGCCTCAAGCACAGCCGCCGCAAACGCTCCCAGTCCTGAACCCCGTACCCCTGCCCGCCAACGCACCTCGGGGCAGGAAGGCCGCTTCCGCTACGCTCCAGCGCCCTTCCTGCCCCGAAATACCTTCCAAAGTCCTACCTATAAATGGCTCCCTTTTGCTCCGCCCCAGTGGTCTCCTTTTACTCCGCCCTTGACACGAGGACCAGTTCCGGGGTGACTGGGGAATTTTTGGCGTGCCCGGCATTCCTTTGGTCATGAATTTGTGGAGTTCCTAATTGGCGCAGTCGATCAGGTGCGCGTCCCCGGCTCCGCCGGTGAGAACGTACCCCGAAGGCGACGGAAAATGGTAGAGCTTGTCACATGACGATTTGCCGCCACTGGTCGATTCCTCGGTGTCGGGCATCATCAGGACGCTGTCGAAGGACGTAAAGCCGATGACCGCTGTCATGCCAGAATAATGACATATAGGGTTACTGAAATAGAATGATCGGCAGGTCTTCAGTTATCGATGGAATCCGCCCAGGTCAGAATCCGGCCTTTTCGTTTCGCCTTCCTTGTCGAGCCGAGGGACACTAAAGCCCTGCAAAAAGTATTCGAGATGAATTCGGCTCTGTGGGGCGGTCGTTACAACTTCATCATTCCGATGTTCAAACAGGTCCCGGCTCGTTACAAGCAGGAATACCAAAAACCGATTTCAGCGAAGGCGATGATCGGCGGATTCATCGAAGCATTCCAGCCCGACTACTTGGTGGAGACACGAGCCGATCAGATCAGGGAATACGGCATCGATTTCCCAGCCGGTCGTTCTATGCTTTTCGCCGAACTGCTGGCTCGGGACCAACAGGGCCGATGCCAAATTGGGGTGGACCTCCGAAGCGTCTGTCATGACATGTATAAAGAGCAGTTTCAGTTCGTCCAGAGGCACGGACCGGAAGTCCTGATCCCCCATAGCAGGGACCCACGATTTGCGCTTTTGTTCGCTGCAATGTTCGGGACGTTCCCGGAGAAGTCGGATGTGGGGCAGGCCTACATCAACGCGCTGGATGCTAAAAGAAAGGAATTCGAGCCAACTGAATATCCGGAGATATTCAGCCCGAAGAACCTGTTCCCGCTTCGCGTGACGAGTCACAAACTGGAATCGTATCGGAACAGCTACAGTTGGGATTCACAACTCTTCTACATGGATGAGCGGTCGGGTTGGGATCTGATCGAATATTGGAACTATCGAGCCCTAGGCTGGCAGATTGTTCCGTTTCCTGCGCGCCTCGCTCCGCAGCTGAAGGACTTCGCCGAAAAGTTCATTGCTCAGAACCACAGGCCATTTCCTCCGCCTTCGAATGCCTGGCATGCAACGTCCTTCCTCTGTGCCAAATCACAATCGTTCGATGACATGCAGGCATTCGTCCGGACGCTCAAGACGACGAATCAGGCCAACCATCCACTTTCAACCGACCCACGCGTCCCGAGGCTTTGGGAAGAATGGGGACGGGGTGCTGATCATGCGATACCCGAGGCCGTCACCCATGCTCAGAAATCGACCAATGCCTATGCGATGGGTCATGGCCTTCATCTCGACTTCCAGCCGCATGAATTTGCGGAGAATGATCCGTACTGTTCGCGTTACACGACGACAGTGAATGTGATTGAGTCGATTGGCTCGAATACGCCTGTCATTCCGTGGAACAAGAATGTCGCGGCGAAGCTGACGTACAACTTTGGGCAGGAAAAGACATGGATATTGCGCGAAGGGATCGTCACGGTTGTAGGGACCTATTCCGGTATCGGACATCTGCGGATGCCGAACGCGTTCAACATATTCAGCGCACTCGCAGAAGCATCCGGCTTCCAACTGTCGTTGTCGCCAGCTGGCCGCGTTTGCGAACAGATCGTCGCCTCGTTTGGAAACTTGATGTCGGCCCGGA
>JAJZIF010000589.1 GCA_021810735.1 Acidobacteriota bacterium | reverse complement strand
CAGCAGTTCGATGGACTGTTCATACTGCGCGAGCTTCGAGGTATATCGCACGAGAGAATACGTGAGTCCGTAAAGACCGGGCAGCGTTGCCGGCACCTTTCGGGCGGCTTCTTTCGCAGGCAGGCTGAGCAGCTTGTCGATCGGAGGTAACTGACCGATCTCTTCGAGCGTATGGAAGAACTGCACGGCCACGGCCTCCCCCACCAATCCATTCACGGCAATCGAGCGCACGCTCTGGTCCTTCGTCGCCTCCAGCACACGGGATACGCGTGCCCACGAGCGCGGGGATGGCGTCACCAACTGTTCGGTCTGGTCCTGGCCGCCGCAACTATCGAGCATCTCCGGGCGCACCCGGAGAAAGGTGATCACCTCGGAGGCAACGGCGTGATTCATGGCCCACTCCATCCAGTCTTCCGGATTCGCCACAACATTGAGGTGCACGAAGCGGTCCGCGAGCGCGGTTCCCATCCCATAGCTCACGGCACCATCTTCGGGAGCGTTGCCGGCGCCTACAACCCATGCCTGATCGGGAAGGCGATGTTTACCAATGCACCGATCGAGAATGAGCTGATAGGCCGATGCCTGAATGCGGGGCTCGGCGGCGGTCAACTCATCCAGAAAGATCGCAACCGGAGTATCGATCTCGGGAAGGAACTCCGGCCGCATCCACTCCGTCTGTCCGGTTTCGTAGTTGATACGGGGCAGGCCGCGGAGGTCGCAGGATTCGAGGGTCGTCAGGCGCACGTCGATCAGATCCATTTTGTGGGACTGCGCGTACTGCCGGATGAGGTCCGATTTTCCGATGCCTGGTTTCCCCCAGAGGAATGCAGGCATACGAAGGTCGTAAGCAGTGGGCAGGAATCTGGCGACTTCTTTGGGACTGCTGGGTAGCGTATTCAGCATGGATAATCCTTTTTGGGAGGTTTATGAAAAACGTTGGTCCGTCACTCTCCTCAGAAGCGGTCCTCGAAGGAGGCCAGCGCGGAGACGCGGACACGCGCGTCAGCGCCACGAGCGTTTACGAGGACCAGGCTTTCCAGGACGGCGTGAAGAGCACGCGCCGAAGACTCTGCATCGCGTGCGCAATGCCTACGAATTGAGAATGGAAGGAGTTTCGATCTGCAAGTAGCGATCCAGCGAGGCGAGCCGAAGATGCTATTGCAGCCTTTCCATCACGCCTTCCAGATCGTCGATAGCATTGCTCAGGGCTCGGCGGCCTTCCTGAAGCTGTGCGCTTCGGGAAGCCTCTGCATCGAAGGTATCTCTGAGTTCTGCAACGATGAACTGAGCCAGCGTATCTCCGGAGCCTTGTCTGCGCTCACCCGTTTCCTGATCAAAATATTCCGTGAGGTAGCCATCCACATAGGCTTCGTTGGCCAGGTTCAACAATTCGACGAGGGTAAGTTTTTCTGCTGCCATGATCGGCTCCATAGGAGAAGTGAGTTGTGTCGAACTTTGTGGTCGTCACGGCTTCCTGGTGGCTGTCAGGTCCACTGTTCGGAAGCAGGACACTCGTATCCAGCTTCGATGCGACTGTTCGTTCAGGGATGGGAACTCGATCCATCTACCGCGATGTAGTCGAGCATGCTGAGGCGTCCTTCCGGACCATCCTTGTCAATCTCGGGCAGGTGATACCACGCATAGTGGATGCAGCGCTCAAAGTGTTCGCCGCATTCCAGAACTCCGAAGTTGGGCACGGCATCAAAGGTCATGTCTCCGACATGTCTGCCGGACCCTCGGATACGGAGCACATGAACCGCGCTCGCGTGAGGGTCGATCACATAGACCCATTCGAGGCTCGATCCCTCAACGTCCTTCTGGGTGTACTGCAGCTTGCGCAGGTTCGAGACCGGGTCGTGCCTGTGATACTTTACCTCCGGGTCGGGAAACTGCCCGTCTGGTCGGATCGGCATGCAGATGAAAGCGTGTGGTTGACTCCGCATCTGGCCGCAGTATTCGCACACTCCGCCTTCGAGGTAGTTGCGCCAGTCATCGAAATGGAGAATGTCTTCTCCGATCTCAGCGAGCGTCCTTCCCGAACCCAGTTCGGCCTGAAGATGCTCGTAGAGATGCTTGCCCAACCATGTGGGGTAACTATCGGAATGGCAGTAGACTCCGCGCCAACTTTCAAGCGTGCCTATGGCCACGGCGCCGCGCGTGCTCATGTTCCGTGCTCCTTACCTTGCATTTGCTGTTTGCGAACCGGAATGGCCGGATCGGAAGAGTCGATCAGGGTTTTATGAAGTATCCGTAGACACATCTCTTGCCATCGCGCGAACAATCGTGCGTGTCATGGAGGACGCCATCGACGACCGCAGTGAGGTGTCTTGAGACTTTGACCGCCAGACGCCCAGCCGGAAGCTCCGAAGCGCGCAGATGTACCCTGCACCCTGAGCCAATCGCCATGGTGGATATCCAGCGCCAGCCGAGCGATTCGAGATAGCGTCGATAGCTTTGCTTGTACACTCCGGTTCGGCTATTGGACTTTTTCTTCTTTCGTTTCCCGGTGCGCTCGGATCGGCCGAGGTCGTTGAGCGCACCGTAGACCTCCTGATAGGGTTTACCAGTCACAATGGCGATCGAACGGGTTACGCAATCCCCGGTCAGGCCCTTGTATCCCGCCTTCGATCTGCCACCATCGTCAAACACAAATTCCATCGGACGTTCTCCTTCCATCCGGAAGCCTGCAAAGCCGCCAGGGGTGTGGATACTTACTTTGGGCCTTGATGAAGAACGCCTATTCCAAGCTGGCAATCAGCGACTGGCTCTTGGCCAGGCTCCCTGCGGCGATTGCATGAGCCAGCATTGGACTTGCGGATTAGGGAAACCATTCG
>JAJZIF010000588.1 GCA_021810735.1 Acidobacteriota bacterium | reverse complement strand
GGAAGCCGCGATGCGTGACCAGCGGGTGCGCAGGACCAAGACAGTTTGTACGTACTGCGGTGTGGGCTGTGCCTTCGATGTCTGGACGAAGGACCGGCACATCTTGAAAATCGAGCCGGCCGAAGGACCCGCGAATGGCATTTCCACCTGCGTCAAGGGAAAGTTTGGCTGGGATTACATCAACGCGCAGGATCGTTTGACCAAGCCGCTTATTCGCGATGGAGAAACTTTTCGAGAAGCAAGCTGGCGCGAGGCGCTCGAACTGATTGCGTCAAAATTGTCCGCCATCAAAAGCGAGCACGGCCCGGACGCCATTGGATTGATCGCTTCCTCAAAATGCACGAATGAGGAAAGCTATTTGATGCAGAAACTGGCGCGCGCCGTTATCGGCACCAACAACATTGATAACTGCTCGCGCTATTGCCAGACGCCAGCCACCATGGGCCTCTCTCGCACGGTGGGCTACGGCGGCGATAGCGGCTCCATTGCCGACATTGAGCGCGCCAGCCTCGTCCTGATCATTGGCAGCAACACGGCGGAGAGCCATCCCGTGTTGGCGACCCGAGTCAAGCAATCGCACAAATTGCGCGGCCAGCGTTTGATCGTAGCCGATTTGCGGGAGCATGAAATGGCGCGCCGCGCCGATCTTCTCATCCGCCCGCGTCCCGGAACCGACCTGGTATGGATTGCCGCGGTCACGAAACACATCCTCGACAACGGTCTGGCAAAGATGGAATTCATCGACCGCTGGGTAAATGGATTTCAGGAGTATCGCGACAGCCTGGGACAATTCACCATGGAGTTTGCCGAGCACGTGACGGGCATTCCTGTCGCCACACTGCAACAGGTCGCGCAGGAGATCGCGCAGGCAAGCAGCGTTTGCATCCTCTGGGCCATGGGCGTCACGCAGCACTGCGGCGGCTCCGACACGTCCACGGCAATTTCGAATCTGCTGCTGATTACAGGGAACTACATGCGCCCTGGCACCGGAGCGTATCCACTGCGCGGCCACAATAATGTTCAGGGAGCCAGCGATTTTGGCTCCATGCCGAACATCCTCTCCGGCTATCAAAAAGTAGACGACCCGGAAGTGATCGAGCGTTTCGAGCGTGGATGGAATGTGAAGCTGCCGACAAATGCGGGCCTGGATAATCACCAGATGATCGACGCCATCCATCGGGGGAAATTGAAGGCCATGTATTTGAAGGGGGAGGATACGATCACCTCCGACGCCAATGAAAATGATGTCAGCGATGCACTCGGAAAACTGGAGTTTTTCGTCGTGCAGGATGTCATCCTGAGCGAGACGGCCCGCTACGCCGACGTCGTGCTCCCGGCCAGTCCCAGCCTCGAAAAAGAAGGGACCTTCACCAGCACCGAGCGCCGTATCCAGCGGCTCTATCAAGTGCTCGAGCCACTGGGCGAAAGCAAGCCCGACTGGCGCATCATTCAGGACATTGCCAACGCACTGGGCGCAGGCTGGAACTACAGCCACCCTTCCGACGTCATGGACGAAGTGGCATCGCTGACGCCCTTGTTTGCGGGCGTAAACTACCAGCGCCTCGAAGGCTATAAATCCCTGCAATGGCCGGTGGCAGCCGATGGTTCCGACCAGCCTCTTCTCTTTACAGAGAAATTTCCGTTCCCCGATGGCAAGGCAAAACTCTTTCCGCTGGAATGGATCGAACCGTGCGAACAGGTCACGGATGAATTTGATCTGCACTTGAATAACGGACGCCTGCTGGAGCATTTTGAAGCCGGCAACATGACCTTCCGTTCCGTGGGAATCATGGAAGAGACGCCGAACCAGTGGGTGGAAATCTCTCCCGAGCTGGCTGCGGAACGGGGCATTCAGACGGGTCGATGGGTCCGTCTGCGCTCGCAGTATGGCCAGGTCAAGGTGCAGGTTCTGGTCACCGACCGTGTCCAGGGCAAACAGGTCTACCTTCCCCTGAACTCAACCGCACAGCCTGTGAATCGATTGACCGGCGCTGGAATCGATCGCGCCACCCACACGCCTGCCTACAAGGAGACGAGTGTGCAAATGATTCCATTGCCTGAGCAGGGAGAAAGCCCGTTGCCCAGAATCAATTTCCGCTTCGGCCATCCCACTCCGCAGAATGGAGTGGAGGTCGAGCGAAAATGGCAGCGCAACGATTATCGTTTGCCCGGCACCGCCGCGGACGACAAACTGGTACAGATTGCCAGCACGCAGGTGTAGTACAGGAGAACTGTCATGGCCCAGCCGATTCGTGCGTATACTCCCCAGCGAAATGTTCATGAGGAACTGCGAGCCAAAGTGGAGAATGCTCCCCTCCAGCACGCGGAGGCGCTGCTTGCGGCCTATCAGCTGCTGCAGCAGGCGCAGGACCATGGCGTGCTCGACACCCTGCGCGGCGCCATTGGAGCGGGCGATGCCATCGTCGACAAGGCGGCGGAATATGCCAGCTCCCCCGAAGCGATTCGCGCGATGCGCAATTTCCTCGCCGTCTCGCGTGTCTTCGCAAATCTCGATCCCGAAAAAGTGGATGCAGTCGCAAACGCCATCACGCGGAATCATTGTCGAGAAGGAGCGCAGGGCTGCGAGCCGCCTTCGCTCTGGCAAACATTCCAGCGCATGACCGGCCGCAACAGCCGGCGAACGCTGGCCACCATCGCCGCCGTCACGGAGGCTTTCGGACGAGAACCGGAAATCTCTGAAGTGCGTCCACCGTTCGGCAGCGGTCCGCGCTGGCTCCCTCCCAAATCCGCGTTGCCACTGCTGGCATTGGCGCTGGTCGGGGTCGCCGGCTTCTGGATTGGCCGTCGCAGCTAGTCTCAGCCGCCTTCCTTCCGCGG
>JAJZIF010000587.1 GCA_021810735.1 Acidobacteriota bacterium | reverse complement strand
GCACATCGTTCCCATGCGACGGTGCAACCTCTCCTGCACGTATTGCAACGAGTTCGATGATGTCTCCGACCCGGTTCCCGTGCCAGAGATGCTGCGCCGCATTGACGATCTGGCGCGGCTCGGCACCAGTGTCATTACGATTTCCGGTGGCGAGCCTCTGCTGCATCCGGAACTGGAGCAGATCATCGCCCGCATCCGGCATCATGGGCGCATCGCCGGGATGATTACCAACGGCTACCTGTTGATGCCCGACCGCATCGCGCGGCTGAATCGCGCTGGCCTGGATCATATGCAGATCTCCATCGACAACGTGCAGCCGGATGAAGTGTCGAAAAAGAGCCTCAAGGTGCTCGACAAGAAACTGCAAATGCTGGCCGAGCACGCCGATTTCCATGTCAACATCAATTCCGTCGTCGGCGGAGGCATCAAGTATCCGCAGGATGCCTTGACCATAGCGCGCCGCGCGCTGGAACTGGGATTTACCTCCACTATTGGCATCATCCACGACGGCGACGGTCAACTGAAGCCATTGGGGGACGAAGAGCGGCGGATTTATTACGAAGTGAAGGGCCTGGGCAAAAAGCATTACTCCCGCTTCAATCATTTCCAGGAAGCCATCGTCCATGGCAAGCCGAACGATTGGCGTTGCCGCGCCGGAGCGCGGTATCTCTATATCTGCGAGAACGGCCTGGTGCATTATTGTTCGCAGCAGCGTGGCTGGCCCGGCACGCCACTGTCGGAGTATCGGCGCGAGGACGTGCAGCGCGAATTCCTGACGGAGAAAACCTGCGCCCCCAACTGCACAATTTCCTGCGTGCACCAGGTTTCCTACATCGACCATTGGCGCGCTCCGCAGACGTCGAAAATTTCTCCCGGCCTGCCGCACGGTCAGGCGCAGGATCTCGTCAACATCCATCTCTCATAAAGCGCCGCCCTTCAGTACACTCCCAACATGGGACGTGGGCATCCATGAACGCTGCTGAAAATGGAACGCCACGCACAGGTGAGCCTGGACAGCAGCGGGACCGATGGCTCGGCTGGCTGCTGTCCCGACCCGCGCTGTGGCTGGGGACAGTGCTGGCATTTATTTCCGTGGCGGATGGAATCCGCAACGGCATTCTGCATTCGCTCGATTTTCAATGGAGTCCGGTCCGACTGCTGTCCCAGCACATCGACCCCTGGGCCATGTATCTTGCCGGCGATCCCGGCCATCGCATCCTGCTGAATCAGGTTCCCAACGATCTGCACGAACTGTATGTCGCGATGCTGCCATTCGGCTATCTGCCGCTGATGCCGGCCAAGATCATCTGGGCGGGCATCAATGTAGTGTTAGTGCTGTTCATCTGTTGGTGTGTCGCGCGACTGTATGACTTGGACGGCAGGCAGGCGTGGCTCTTGACGGTGCTGGTGTTGACCGGCACGCCCGCCCGCGTAATGATCGGCAACGGTCAGGTGACGGCTCTGATCCTGGCATCGCTGGCGCTGTGGGCAGTGGCGCTGTCGTCGTCGGCGCGTGGTTTGCTGCTGGGCGCTGCCTGGGCCAAGTACAGCGTGCCGCCGGTATTGGCCGCGTTTTTGCTGATGCGGCGTCGCTGGCGTCTGCTGCTCTATTCGCTGCTGCCACCTGCGCTCGGCTTCCTCTTCATCTATGGGTGGCTGCATACACCGTTCTGGACACTGTTGTTCGAACCCTTACGCACTTCTACAGACAACGTATCTCCCGGTCTCGCCAACATCATGGCGATCAGTGAAATCATTCAGCGTCGGCCGCCGTTGTTTCATCCCGTGCCAGACGCCTTTTATCTCGCGCCTTCGGCAGGATGGACGTTATATATTCCGTACCTTTGCGGAGTGTTGCTGGCGCTGGGAGTGGCCGCGTATTTCTCTGCGCATGGCAAAGATGCGGACGGACGCGTTCTGATGGCCTGCCTGACAGCGGCCTGCCTGCTTTGCTTCAAACATCAGATTTACGATTTTCTTTTTCTGATATTTGCGCTCGCCGTCGCGTTGAAGGCGGAACGCAGCGCAGCGCGCAGCTGGCTGTTCGCATTGATTGCGTATTTCTGGTACGCCGAACGCCTCGTTCACATCCGCCGTTGGGAATTCTGGCCGGCAGTGGTCATTCTCAGCTTCGGTCTGCTCCTGGCATTGATTGCAGCAACGTGGAAGCTGTGCAATCGTGCGCGCTGGAAAACAGATTGGAAATTGTGACTGGATGTACGACAATCGGGAAATAACATAGATTGACAATGATTGCCATTTGAAGACATCATAAAGAAGGAGGACTTTCTTCCATGAATGTTTCACTGACCCCAGAACTTGAGAAGTTTGTCAGCGCCAAGGTGGAATCAGGCCGCTACAACTCAGCCAGCGAAGTTGTGCGCGAGGCCCTTCGGCTCTTGGTGGACCATGACCATGCGCGAGGCGCTCAGATTACGGCCTTCAACCATGAACTTGGCCATCGGCTCGCATCTTTGGATCGTGGGGAATACGTCGATCCGGATGCGGCGCGCAAACAGCTTCAGGGGAAATCCAGGGAACGGAAACGGTCCAGTGCATGAAGAAGTGCGTTCTCAGCGCTGCCGCCGCGCAGAATAGGCGCTGTTTAGTTGGACACACAGTTCAATCTCTTCGGGTCTGATTCCCCGCCGCTTGTGGCGGGGTTATTCACTGTACGCCGTGCATGAATGACAGCTTGGGGGTGGAAGTCCTCTTCACGTCCTGATGGAGGAGAAGTGATAGCGAAGCGCAAGGGCGTCGCCGCGAGGCGGGGTCTGAAGGAAGCGTGGAGCAAAGATGCGAGCCGATGGACAAGAACCGGATAGTAGGCATACGGCGCCGG
>JAJZIF010000586.1 GCA_021810735.1 Acidobacteriota bacterium | reverse complement strand
TCGGGCAACCACCCCTGGCGATGCTGAATCCAAGTGTTTTACGCGAGAATCCAGAGCCGATTGAAAGGGACAATGTGGAGAGAACGGAGTCAGTCGCAGCGTCATCACGGCCCATACCGCTGAGCATCATCCATATGGCGGCATTGGCGGTGCATCTGCCGCTGATGCTTATTCGATTGCCGCTGAACTCCTACGACGCGAACTTTCATATCTTTTTCGCATCGCATTACGTTCACCATTGGTTCAATCCGTGGAACACCAAGTGGTATGCGGGGTTTTCCCAGACTACCTATCCCCCGTTGCCGCAGCAGTGGGTAGCGCTGATATCTCACATCACCGGTTTGGACATGGCATATATGGCGGTGCAATTAGCCGCGATATTGCTTCTCGTGGTGGGGGTTTATCGATTTTCTCTGCTTTGGGTGAGTCCGCGCGCTGCATCGTTGGCGGCGCTTGCGAGTGTATTTCTCGGTTCGGAAAGCTTCCTTGTCTATTCCGCCGGACAGTTGGCCACTACATCGGCTGCGCCAATTTATTTGAACGCTCTGCCCTACATGTTTGAATGGGTCCGGCATGGCAAGTGGCGATCCTTCCTTAAAGCCAGCGTGCTTTTCACCGCGGCGGCCGCCGCCCACCATGCCACCCTGCTGTTCGGCTCGTTTTTCTTTGCAGTGCCTATCCTCGCGCTGGTGATGCTGGATCGCCAGGATGGAGAGCGCACGCCAGTGCCGGCTTTCCTGCTTCGCACTGTGGCTATTGCGGTGGTGGTGGGCGTGGCGATCGCAGTTGTGCTCCTCCCGTTCTGGATTGCATTGATTCATTATCCGGTCACGCAGGCTCCGATTCCGCATCCAAGCCGGGCAAATTACATTTTGAGTCCCGCGTGGGGCTTAAATTATTTCGTCGTTCCTTACGGGGCGTTGATATTGGCTCTGCCATTCATCGTGCTTCGTGGGTCGACGGTCGTTCGACTGCGCCCGCTGCTCCTGGGTTTCTGGGTGGCATTTCTGATAGGACTCGGCGGGACGACTCCCGTGGGGCATCTGCTGCTGGGCCGTGCCTTTGAAGTGCTGACCATGGAGCGCTTCAGCTATTGGGCCACGTTGCTGGCGCTGCCCATTGTGGGCCTTCTCGCCGCGGAACTCATCGAGCGATTCCGGATGCGGGCAATCATCGGCCTAACTCTGGCCGCGGTTTTTACGTGCGGATTCGCAGTGGCCTGGGTAACGATTCGACCGGCGGGTGGCGAAGATGTCAAAGTGGCCTCGGTTGCCGCGTGGCTCAATCGCGACGGCCATGATAACTATCGCTATGTCACGTTGGGATTTGGCAACAAGATATCCCGGCTGGCAGTTCTGACAGACGCTGGCAGCGTCGACGGCGAATGGAATTCCGGACGCAGGCTGCCGGAACTGACTCGCAACGGCGCGGGTTCACTCACCAGTTCAAAATACTTTGGACAGGCAGGATTGGATGCGTTGCGCTCTATTCTGCGGCACGCAGACGGGTACGGATTGAAATGGGTATTCGTTCGGGATCCATACTACGATCCGCTGCTGCAATTTGCTGGATGGCGTCAGGTGGATGAACTTGAAAACCAGACCATTACCGTGTGGGGTAAAGACGGGGTACCGCCGGCGATGCCGGTGAACGCGCCACAAATACCTCCTCACTGGCAAGGCATCCTGTGGGGCACACTCCCGTTCGGGAGCAGTATTCTGGCCATCCTGGTCGTCTTGATCCCAGCGAAGCGGCGACGCGGAGATGAAGGGGAATCTTCTTCCGATAGGCATGAAAATCTCGTACGGGGGGAACTCGTCTCGTGAGCAGGGGACATCTACTCGCTGCCTTCATCGGTGTCTCGACTGCGGCTTTCATCGCGATAGGAACTCTCCGGCCAGGACCATCCGCAGTTGAGTACGCTGGCGGAAAGAGCTTGCTTCGTCCGTCCTCCACGCCGCAAGCGGCAGTTGAGAACCTGGGCGACAAAATCCGCCTGCAAGCCTGGGGAAATGCGTATGCCAGCTTGGACAACAAGGCTCAATTCACCGAATCGGACTTTGAGCACGATCTAACCGGCTATCACCTGAGCCTTCGGACCTATGCCACACTGGAGAGCTTCGAGGTGCGGCCGTTGCATGCCTCCAACAACGAAGCAGAAGTCCAGTTGCGGATACATTGGTCTTCAGTGGTTGGTCCTTTCACTGACACGCGGAACCTGCGAGTGGTGAGAAACGGAGATCGCTGGAACGTGGATTGGCCTCTAGTGAAGAGGTCAGTCGTGCCGCCGCAGGTCATTGCAGTGAACTACCTTCGCTGGGATGTGATCTACCGCGGCTCAGGAGACGACTGGGGAGTACAGGACGTGGAAGCGCCTCACGTGCGCATTGTGGACATGCACCCAGTGCAGCGCGCCGAAGGGGTGGTCGTACTGGGGGAACTTCTAAATGAAGACGTTGTGCCCGCTTATGTTTCGGTCAGGGCGACCCTGCAGTCAAAGAATGGATCGCCGATCGCCAGTGAAGGCAGCTTCGACAGAATCTCTCACATTTTGTTGCCAAAACAAGTGACGCCATTCCTCATTAATTTTCCAGATGCAAATTTGTCCGATGTCGGCAGCATTCGGATGGAGCCTATGTCGAGCTTGGTGTCGGCCTCCGCAGACCCAGTAATCGAAATTGAGAATCAGCAATTGAATCCGGCGCCAGGAGCGTCGGTGACCGGGCAACTCGTGAATCAAAGCGGCCAGGTAGTGAATATCGCGCATGTTCTTGAAACCCTCTACGACAAAACCGGCCAGGTAGTCTGGGTGGCGGACCAATATACTGATCGCGCCCTCCTGCCCCA
>JAJZIF010000585.1 GCA_021810735.1 Acidobacteriota bacterium | reverse complement strand
AAGAAATCCATCTGCCTAAAAGATCTCGACAACGAGGACTTTATCATGTACACACGCAAGCTTGCTCCTGGATTCCATGACCGGATTATGGCAGTTCTAAATAGCGCCGGCCTCAGCCCAAGGATCGTTCAAGATGCTAGCGAAATGTACACGCTCGTTTCGCTCGTCGCCTCTGGCTTGGGTGTTGCCATTGCGCCATTGTCCGCCACATTGCATCATTTCGATGGGGTCGTTCACCGCAAACTCTCTGAGAAACTACCACCTTCTGAGATAGCACTTGCGGTGAATCGTGAGAATATATCTCCCACCGCTAAACGATTCATTGATCTGTCCATCAAGACGTTTCTCAAGAATAACTTATCCATGGCTCTGAATGAAAAAGCATCTCTCAACCTGCAATCCTGATGATCCAAAACTCAAATTGCAGTGATCAATACGAAATAGCTCTTATAAGCTCCGTTCTCGACCTTTTACATTCGAGAACGAAAGCGGCGGGCGTTGCGTGAGCGCTATCTAAACCCCATCTTGTTCCCATCGCGGGTATCAGTCACATTGTAAGCATAAGAGGACGTGACGAGAAGTTGTGGCCGAAGTAGCGAGGTTTGGTGTCAGAGCAGTAAGCCAGCGGACAGAGCGTATCGGCATTTTGTCATGCACGAGGTATGACGGCGTCGCAACTGTTGGCCTGGAGGAAGCGGCTGCGTGAGAGCGAAGCGCCAAGGTTCGTGGCAGTGGAAGTGGCGCCGGCTGCTGAGGTACAGAGAGCTGTAAAGGTTCAGCACAGTCAAGCCACTGCAGTACGGATCGGGCGTGGCCGAAGTCTGGTGGTGGAGCCTGGGTTCGATAGGCATCATCTGCGCGCATTGCTTGCGGTATTGGAAGCGGAAGCATGATCGGCCTGCCCAGTTTTATGTTTACGCACGCTGGACCGGCCCCAGGGACCGCGGATCTGGCTGGCGGTGGAAGCGGCCGGCATGCGCTGCGGTTTCGATCGCCTGGCAGAGCGGGTGCGCGCGGTGATCGGTCAGGACCCTCTGAGCGACAGCCTTTTCATCTTTCGCTCGCGAAGAGGAGACAGGTTGAAAATCCTCGCGTGGGACCGCGACGGTTTTGTTTTGTGGTATAAGCGGCTTGAGACTGGAGTTTTTAAACTGCCGCGGGTACAGGAAGGTGCACGCTCCGTGGAGATGCGGGCCAGCGAGTTGGCGATGATCCTGGACCGCATGGACATGACGAAGCTGAAGCGGGTGCCGCGCTACGAACGACCAGCGCGAACCAGAGAAATCAACCAAGAAAAGGTCGTGGTCTAAGTAACTCTATCTCTATTTATGTATCTACTTATATGCGACTCCTGCCGGCAAGTTAGTCGAGTTACCCGACGACAGCGACGCGCTGAAAGCAGTGGTGCGTGCATTGCTCGCCGAACGTGATGGGGAGAAACAACGGGCTGACGCGCAAGCGCAGCAAGCTCGAGAGCAACAGCAGCGCGCCGATGATCTGTACCTGGAGAATCTGCGGCTGGCAAATCGAGTATTTCCCGGGCCACTTCGAGCGCATCCATCATGTGCGCAAAAAGTACGCCTGCGCGGCATGCGAGAGCAACGGCGGCAACCCGCGCATCGAGACCGCGGCCAAGCTGGAGACCGCCATCGACAAGGGCCTCGCCGGTCCGGGCCTGTTGAGCTATATCGTCACAGCAAAAGCTGTTCGCGTCTGGCTGATGATGCGGTCATTCTTATTCGCCTGTCTCAATTCCGGGGTCCAGTTTACATCCCGCTGTCCGAATTTCCGAAACCGGCTCAGCTATCCGGCCAACGGGCAGGACAGTGTCCCCAGTGATCAGGCGGAACTGCAAAGTCAAGAAAAAATATCGATGTTCAAGCCGTAAATGAAAGCTTCATTGAAGCTCTCTGGCTGAATCATGCATTTGTTGCAAATGTGGTTTCTCTTGCTTGAGAGAGCATGTGCCGGAAGGATCGATTTTCGATCCTTCCGGCACATTTACTTGCGGCTTGCAGGGCGCTTGTTAGAAGAAGAGCTTGACGGCGCCCTGTAGCTCGCGGTTTGAAGTGGCTGTTTTTACGACTCGTCCGAGAGCTCCGACCTGCTGACCGGTCTGTGAGAAGGCGATGTTATTCGGAATCGGCCAAGTGAAGTTGGTGTGGTTGGGCAGGTTGAATGCTTCAACCCGGACCTGCATTCTGAGCCTTTCGGTGAGAGCAGTCATCTTGTCCACGGAAGCACTCCAGAAGAATTGCCCGGGGCCTTGAACCGCGTTACGGCCGATGTCGCCCATTTTGTTGACTGGATTCGGGAACGAGAAGCACTGGGTCTTCACGAAGTGTACTGGATTGCGCGGGTTGATCAGGGAGCCCTGGCAGCCCGGAACATTAAAGTTCCGGTTGGGCAGTTCCTGGTTGACAGACGAAAGCTGGCCGTTCGGGTCGCCGCCGAGAATCACGTTGAACGGGTTGCCGGAAGCAATCTGCATAATGTTGCCGACTTGCCAGCCCTTCTTGAAGAAGCCCTTTATGCCACCATTCATCCCGGACTCAAACGGTCCGCCGATGGCCCACACCGAGTTGATCATCAGGTTCTGACGAATGTCGAAGTCGGAAGGACCGTAATTGAGCCGCGGGTAAAACCATTGCGGGTTCTTGAGTGAGTTTCTGAATGCGTCGGTTCCTACTGAGGTTGAAGTGGTATCCATGCTCTTGCCCCAGGTGTACGAGGCCTGCAACTGCACACCGTGGGTCATGTTCTCAGTCAGTCTCGTTTCCAGCGCGTCGTAATAGGCGGTACCGGTCCAGTGAACCGCGGAGATGCGTCCGTAGTTCGGGTTGATGCGCGGCGA